>NZ_LUKH01000014.1:0-133177 GCF_001593695.1 Leisingera sp. F5
GACTTACACTCGGAGCCAGTCCAGACCGCGATAAAGTGGAAAGAGCGCCCGTGTCGGAGCAATTCTACAGATCAGCTTCCAATGTTTCCAAACACTTAAAGAGGAGGTGTATAATGACCATCCGTTCGCGATAGGGCGGATCAGGTTCTCGCACCACTGTCCCGCAGGCGATTGCGAAGCAACCTGCCGGGAGGGGGCATTGGAGCCGGTCCCGACGCGGCCGTCGCGGAGGGAGGTCTGCAGGCCATTCCATTGGCGGTGGATGCAGGCCAGCTTCTCGCCCGGGCGCGACTTCGAGGAGATCCGGCGGCGCTGGAGCTGCAGCCATTGTCCGAACCCGGTCACCAGTGGCGCGGTGCGGGTCTGCCGGGCAGAAAGGCGCTGACCAGGATCCATGCCGCGGATCTCACCTTCGATGCGGTAGCACTCTGCGATTCGGCGCAAGCCTTCGGCGGCGATCGTCATGCCGGAGGCGTGCTTCCAGCACGACGCCGCCGCGGTCGAAGACCTCCTTGAGCTTCCTGCGGGCATGCGTCCAGCAATGCGCGACCGTGACCGGCGCGCCGCCTGTCCGCGAGGAGCCCGTCAGCCGTCTGTCACCCGGCAGGCGCATCCGCAGGATGCTGCCGAGAGGGCAGCTGCAGGATGCCGTCGAAGCCTTGCAGGATTTGTTCCGCGTTCTGCCCGGCACGCCCCGGGGCATAAGTCAGCTGGCGGGGCGCTGGACATGGCCGGATCATACTCTGCTCCGGTCTGCGGCGGGCTGCCTTTCCGCCCCCCGAGTCACTCTGCCGCAGCTGGGCGGCGTGCCTCCAGGGATCGTACCCGCCGCCAGTCCAGCCCGGCAAACAGCGCCCTGGATCGGGCGCGGTTCAATGTCACCGCCCCGTCGCTGATGGCAGGCCAGGTGAAGCTGCTCTTCTCCAGCCGCTTGCAGGCCATGACCAAGCCACTGCCGTCCCAGAACAAGATCTTCATCCTGTCTGCCCGCTTGGCGCGGAACACGAAGACCGCTCCGGTGAACGGATCCTCGGCCGGCGCTGACTGCACAAGCGCGGCCAACCCGTCATGGCCTTTACGGAAGTCTACCGGCTTCGCCGCCACCAGGATCCGGACGCCCTGGGACGGCATCAGCATGGCGGGGGCCCGGGCGCATGGGCAATCTCGGCGATCCGGACTGCGGGCGTGCCGGGCGCCAGCTCAATTCTGACTTGGCCCGAGAGGATCCGGATCTCCTCTTCGGATGCGGCAATGTCCGGTTCCGCCGGCGTCTCCGGCACATCGCGACCACCAACGGGGCGAAAACCGTGCCGTCAGCCTCCGCCGCTGGCAACACCAGTTTTCCCTGCTTTGCCAACCGGCGCCAAGCCGGCAGCTGGCTCGGAAGAACTCCATACCGCGCCGCCATGGCATTCACTGCCGCGCCTGGTTCAAGCGTATCCGCAACGGTCTGCGCTTTCACCGCATCGGGCCAACGCCGGTGACCAGACGCGCAGATCCCGACGCCCGACGATTTGAGAAACGAGTTTGCAGCGCACATTGCGAAACGCACTCCCCGCCATGAGATGGCTAAGATCTCGCAGGTGAGCTCCGCACCCGCAATGCAGGGCCGAGACAACGTTAACTCCCCGTTTGCAGCCCCTTGAACAAAACGGAAACATCTGCCACTGATCCAGCATGGCAAAAACATCTTTCTCCTGCTCGGCCTGCGGCGCGAGCTTTTCTAAATGGTCGGGCCGCTGCGAGGGCTGCGGCGAATGGAACACAATTTCCGAAGACAAGGGACTGAGTTCCGGCCCCTCGAAAAAGTCGCTGGGCGTCAAGCGCGGCCGCACCATCCCGCTGAGCGATCTCGCAACCCGGGAAATCCCGCCGCCGCGCGCCTGCTGCGGTGTGGGGGAACTGGACCGTGTTCTGGGCGGCGGCTTGGTGGCGGCCTCGGCCATTCTGGTCGGCGGTGATCCGGGGATCGGCAAGTCCACCCTCTTGCTGCAAGCGGCGGCGCGGTTTGCCAAGGCGGGTGTCAAAACCATCTATGTCAGCGGCGAGGAAGCCTCGGCCCAAGTGCGGATGCGGGCCCAGCGGCTGGGGCTGGCGGATGCGCCGGTGCAGCTGGCCGCCGAGACCAATCTGCGCGATATCCTGACCACGCTGGAGGCCGAGAAGCCGCAGCTGGCCATCATTGATTCCATCCAGACCATGTGGTCCGACCACGTGGACAGCGCGCCGGGGTCGGTCAGCCAGGTGCGGGCTGCAGCGCATGAGCTGACCACCTTTGCCAAACGCAACGGGGTGTCGATCATCATGGTCGGCCATGTCACAAAGGACGGCCAGATCGCCGGCCCCCGCGTGGTCGAGCATATGGTCGACACGGTGCTCTATTTCGAGGGTGAGCGCGGCCACCAGTTCCGCATCCTGCGGGCGGTCAAGAACCGCTTTGGCCCGGCGGACGAGATCGGCGTGTTTGAAATGACCGGCGGCGGGCTGGCTGAGGTCATCAACCCCTCAGCCCTGTTTCTGTCCGAACGCGGTGAACCGTCGCCCGGCTCGGTGGTGTTTGCCGGCATCGAGGGCACAAGGCCCGTTTTGGTCGAGATGCAGGCGCTGATTGCCCCTTCGCCCCATTCGCAACCGCGCCGGGCTGTGGTTGGCTGGGATTCATCGCGGCTGGCAATGATACTGGCGGTGCTGGAAGCGCGCTGCGGCATCCCTTTTGCAGGTCTGGACGTCTATCTGAACGTGGCGGGCGGCATGAAAATCTCGGAGCCGGCTGCCGACCTTGCGGTGGCCGCAGCACTGCTGAGTGCGCGGGAAGACGTGGCTTTGCCCGCCGATACCGTGGTTTTCGGAGAAATATCGCTGTCTGGAGCCCTGCGCCCGGCCCCGCAGACCGAAAATCGGTTGAAAGAGGCGCAAAAACTTGGTTTCACGGCGGCGATTGCCCCTGGCGGCAGCAAAACCGTGTCGGTGAATGGCCTGAACTTGAGAAAGTCCAGCGATCTGGCCGGTTTTGTTGGCGAATTCTTCGGGGCCGGCTAAGGTCGCAAAAATTTCGAAATCGCAGGCAAACGGGCGAGGGACATGGAAGGTTTCACAATCATCGACGGGGTCGTGGCCCTGGTCATTGTCGTTTCGGCGCTGCTGGCCTATTCACGGGGCTTCGTGCGCGAGGCGATGGCCATCGCAGGCTGGATCGCCGCGGGCGTGCTCGCCTTTATCTTTGCGCCGCAGGTGGAACCCCTGATGGCGGAAATTCCGGTGATCGGCGAATTCATCGCTGACAGCTGCGAATTGTCGATCATCGCGGCCTTTGCCGCGGTGTTTGCCTTGGCACTGATCGTGGTCTCCTTTTTCACGCCGCTGTTTTCCACCCTGGTGCAGCGCTCGGCGCTTGGCGGGCTGGATCAGGGCGCGGGCTTCTTCTTCGGGGTGCTGCGCGGCATTCTTTTGGTGGCGATTGCCTTTTTCCTCTACAATGTGGTGATGACCGGGCAGAGCTTTGCAATGGTTGACGAAAGCCGCTCGGCCGAAGTGTTCGAGCGTCTGATCGGCAAGATTGAGGACCGCAATCCTGAGCAGGCATTGGGCTGGGTCACCGCGCAGTATGAAGCGCTGATCGGATCCTGCGGCCAGTAATACGTAAGGATTACCACCTTAAGACGGACACACGGGCGCTCTTTGGGCGCCCGTTTTGCTTTGATTTCAAAGCGTTCACACAGTTATCCACAAGCAACAGGGCTGGATGGTTAACGAGACAAATTATGGTTAACATCTTGTTAACCAAAAGGAATCACGTGCAAAGCGAACAAAATTCAGATCATCAAACTTGCGGTAAATCTTAACAAATCCTCAGCCCGCACCGTCAATTGGTTAACAATCCCCCTGAAAACACGCCTTTTGTCCCGAAAAAATCACGGCATCCCGAAATGGGACGCACGCCCGCCCCAATTTGGTCCCAATTCCGGGGCCTGATGGCTTCAACGGCAAAACGCCGGGCTAAGACGCTCAGAAGGGACGACACCATGCAGCTGGACCACACCACAGATTTTGCTGACTATCAGCCGGTTGATGTGCTGCTGCTGACCAATCCCCTGCCGCAGAGTCTGACGCCGGCCCCGGCTGCGAAGCGCGCCCGTGTCCGCAGCGGCGGCTTTCTGCCCGCGACCCTGGTGGAAACCGAAGAAGGCTTTAAGCAGGCCCGCGACGTGAAACCCGGCGACATGGTGTTCACCTTCGACGGCGGTGCCCAGGAAGTGAAAGCGGTGCGCCACGCAGTGCCGCGTCTGACAACCTGCATGCACATCCCTGCTGGTGCGCTGGGAAATGACACCGGCCTGATGCTGCCGTCGGACCAGAAAGTAGCGCTGGAGATGGATACCGCTGAACGCCTGTTCGGCCTGCCGGTTGTCGTCGCCAAGCTGATTGCACTGACCGGCTACAAAGGCATTACTGCCGCCGCGCCGGAACGTCTGGGCCGCATCCATTTGGAATTTGAAGAAGAAGAGCTGGTTTGGGCCGAAAGCGGCATGCTGATGCCCGCTGGAGATGCGGCTGAAGATTCGGCCTTTCACCAGCTGTCGCTGACCGAGACCCGCCAGGTGCTGGCCAGCGACGAAGGCCGCGCCCTGTCGGCCACCGGTATGGGCGAGGTCGACGCCCGCCTGCCCGACCCGCTGGACAACCTGCTGGACCGTATTCTTGCGGCCTGATCCCAGGCCCCGGAACCCAAGTCACTCCTCCCCCCTCGGGCCCGCCAATGCGCGGGCCTTTTCTTTTGCGGACCGGCTATTAGCATTCTTTTGCGGACCGGCTATTAGCAAAATGGCAGGCCGTTCCCTGGAGCTTGGAAAAGGGATCCGGAGCTTTTCGGGAGATTTCAGAACGCATGTTCCGGACGCAAGGGAGTTTGGAGAAAAAGTTGCCCGGAAAATCGATGTATGCCAGCATCGTACACAGGCGCAGAATGCACAACAGAACACTTGGCGCCCGTTTCCAGGGAGGATTTAACGATGAACTTGCGGCCCGACCCCACATTCCATGCCACCCCCAAGCTTGCCATGGAAGCTCCGGCCGAGACGCTGGCTTTTACTCTGATGCTCAGCCCCGACGGATCGCAGCCTGATGGGCTGGCGGTTGTTGATGTTGATCCCAAGTCGGACAGCTACGGCGAAATCGTGCATCAGCTGATCATGCCCAACAAGGGCGACGAATTTCATCATTTCGGCTGGAATGCCTGTTCCTCTGCGTTGTCGCCGCTGACCGGCCACGCGTTTCTGGAACGGCGGTATCTGATCATTCCCGGCATCCGCTCCAGCCGCATTTATGTGATTGACGTGAAAGAGCCGCTGAAGGCGAAAATCCACAAGATCATCGAACCGGAAGAGCTGTTTGCCAAGACCGGCTATTCCCGCCCGCATACCATCCATTGCGGCCCCGAGGGCATTTATGTCTCCACCCTGGGCGGCGGCGGCGAGGACGGCACCGACGGGCCGCCGGGCATCTTCATCATGGATTGCGAGACCTTTGACATTCTGGGCCGCTATGAAATGGACCGCGGCGCGCAGGACAAGCATTATGATTTCTGGTGGAACCTGCCGCGCGATTACATGGTGAGTTCCGAGTGGGGCCTGCCGCCGCAATTTGAAAACGGCATCGTGCCTGAGGATCTGCTGAGCAACAAATACGGCCATTCGATCCATTTCTGGAACCTGCGCGAGCGCAAGAATGTGCAGACGATCGATCTGGGCGAAAACCACCAAATGGCGCTGGAAATCCGTCCCGCGCATGATCCCTCCAAGGACTACGGTTTCTGCGGCGTGGTGGTGGATACCACCAACCTGCAAGGCGCGATTTTCACCTGGTGGCAGAAGGATGACGGCACGTTTGAGGCCAAGAAGACCATCACCATCGACCCGCGCCCCGAAAAGCCGGAAAACCTGCCGCCGCTGCTGCAGGGGTTCGAGGCGGTGCCGCCGCTGGTCACCGACATCGACCTGAGCCTGGACGACAAATACCTGTATGTGGCCTGCTGGGGGCTGGGCGAGATGCATCAGTATGATGTCTCTGACCCGATGAACCCTGCACTGGCCGGCAAGGTTGAGCTGGGCGGCATTGCCCGCGGCGCCAAACACCCGAATGGCAAGGGATTTGCCTATGGCCCGCAGATGGTCGAGATCAGCCGCGACGGCAAGCGGGTCTATTGGACCAACTCGCTCTATTCCACCTGGGACGACCAGTTCTATCCCGATGATGAGGGCGGCCAGATGGTGATGGCCAATGTCGGGGCAAACGGCGGGCTGGAGCTGGACAAGGATTTCTATGTCGAATTCCCCAAAGGCTACCGCAGCCACCAGATCCGGCTGGAAGGGGGCGACTGCTCTACCGACAGTTTCTGCTATCCCTCCGTCTGACGGGCTGTCTGACTGGTGGCGGAAATTTCAACGGCGGCGGCCCTGTGGGGGGCCGTCGTAGCGTCGGGGCTCTATCACGGGGTGAACCCGGGGATGGGATGGCCGCTGGCGGTCTCTTCGGCGCTGATGGAACACCGCAAATCCAGCCTGTTCAAGGCGCTGCTGGCGCTGGCCTTTGGCCATTTGCTGGCGATGACCGCGATCCTGCTGCCGTTTTCGGCGCTGCTGTGGCTGACGGAATGGCATGTGGAAATCCGCATCGGTGCGGCCTGTCTGGTGATTGCGCTGGGGGTTTATCTGCTGATCAACCGCCGCCATCCCCGCTTTCTGGCGCGGGTGCCGCCGACGCGGCTGGCGCTGTGGTCGTTTCTGGCGGCGATGGCGCATGGCGCGGGGCTGATGCTGGTGCCGGTCTATCTGGGGCTTTGCGGCCCGGAGGAAGATGCAGGCCACGCCGCCGCCTTTACCCTGATGGGGCGCAATGCCACCATCGCCGCCGCCGTGGCGCTGGCCCATACCCTTGCCATGACCGCAGCCGGCGGCGCGCTGGCGCTTGGCGTCTATCACTGGCTGGGGCTGAAATTCCTGTCCAAGGGCTGGTTCAATCTGGATCTAATCTGGGCGCTGAGCCTTGTTCTGGTGGGGGGTGTTTCATTGCTGACGCTGCATTGATGCGCCCGCCTTGAACCGCCCTCCCCGGCCAGGTTGCCGCAGTGCGGCATCGGATTTGTGATCCTTTGATGACAGGCGCGGCGAAAGGCACTATGTGAGGGCCGAACAGGAAACGGATTCGGAGCCACACCGCCTTGCCGCTGCTGCAGACGCTGCCCGCCTGCCCTTGTGGACCTGACCTGACGCGTTTGGCGCCGGGCTTCGGGGATGCATTCGGCGCTTTGGCTCCGGCCGGCTGGCCGGCATGGCCCCTTGGCGCGGCCCGGTCAACCGGATTGGCGCAAGCAGCGCAAAATGCGCTAGACTTCCATCCGAGCCGCTTCCATCAGCAACCGAACAGCAAAGCCTAAGTGGGATTGGAGCCAGCCAATGTGCGGGATTTTGGGGATCGCAAGCCGGGACACGGATGTCTTTGCGGAGATATATGATGGGCTCTTGATGCTGCAGCACCGCGGCCAGGACGCGTCGGGGATTGTGACCTACACCGGCGAGTTTTTCCGTGAGCGCAAGGAAAACGGCCTGGTCAAGGATGTGTTCGGCCCGCAGGATGCCGACACACTGACCGGCAAGACCGGCATCGGCCATGTCCGCTATCCCACCGCAGGCTCGCTGAGCGCAGCCGAAGCGCAGCCGTTCTTTGTGAACGCACCTTATGGCATCTATCTGGTTCACAACGGCAATATCACCAACACCGCCGAACAGCGCGAGAAGGTGACCGGCAAGTACAGCCGCCATCTGCGCACCACGTCTGATTCCGAAATCATGCTGAACGTGCTGGCTGACAAAGTGGCCGACGCGATCAAGGTCAACGGCAACGCCGAGCCGGTCCGCAACATTTTTGCCGGTGTGAAGATGACCATGGAACGGATCCAGGGCGCCTATTCGGTGCTTTGCATGATCGCCGGTGTTGGCATGCTGGCCTTCCGCGACCCCAACGGCATCCGCCCGCTGTCCGTGGGCAAACGCCCGGCAGCAAGCGGCGGCGAGGATTTCAGCTTTGCGTCTGAGGACGTGGCGTTCGGCATCAACGGGTTTGAGAAGATCCGCGATGTGAAACCGGGCGAGGCCATTCTGGTTGATCTTGACGGCAACATGCATACCTTCCAGGCGGTCGAGGGCAAGCTGACCCCATGCATTTTCGAATATGTCTACCTGGCGCGGCCTGACTCGATGATGGACGGCGTGTCCGTTTACAAGACCCAGCTGCGCATGGGCCAGGCGCTGGCCAAGCAGATCCAGGAGTCGGGGCTGGAGATCGACAGCATCATCCCGGTGCCTGATTCGGCCCGCCCCGTGGCGCTGGAAGTCGCCAACTCCACCGGCATCCGATACCGCGAAGGCCTGGTAAAGAACCGCTATGTGGGCCGGACCTTCATCATGCCGGGCCAGGCAGAGCGGCAGAAATCGGTGCGCCGCAAGCTCAACGCGATCCCGCTGGAGTTCAAGGACCGCAACGTGCTGCTGATCGACGACTCGATTGTGCGCGGCAACACGATCAAGAAGATCGTTCAGATGTGCCGCGAGGCCGGCGCCAAGAAGGTCTATATCGCCTCGGCCTCGCCGCCGGTGAAATACCCGAACGTCTATGGCATCGACATGCCGACCAAGCACGAGCTGATCGCAAATGGCCTCAGCATCGAGGAAATCCGCGACGAGCTGGGCGCCGACGCGCTGTTCTATCAAAAGCTCGAAGACCTGATCTGGGCGGCCCAGGAAGGCAATCCGGATATCCAGGGTTTCGACTGCTCCTGCTTTGACGGCAAGTACATCACCGGGGTTACGGCCGAATATCTGGACGCGCTGGAAGGCAGCAGCCGGGTCAGCGCCAAGATCCAGGACATGCCTGCCCCCGGCGCCTCCTGGAACGCCTCGAAACTGGCCGCCGGCTGAAGGGGCGCGCGCCCGTCATCCATCGGGGTTTGAACTTCCGGCAGCATCCGCGTATGAGGGCCGCCAACAGTGCATGGGGAGGCGCTGGCCAAGACGGCCCGCGCCTTTTCCTATGCTTCCAGATGAAAGGCCGCCTTTTGGACGCGCATCTTGCCCGCATGCTGACCTCTCCGCGCCAGTGCCGCTGCTGCGGCGCCACCTTTGCGCAATTGCTGAGCCTCAGCTGCGACCGGCCCGATATCTGTTCCGAGGATATGGAGGTGGAGGACAACTCTGCCGTCCTGGCCACACGCGGCGACATCCTGACGGATGACTTCTGCCGCCTGGGCGAGCTGCGTTTCATCCGCGCGGTGCTGGCGGTGCCCTTGGCCAACAGCCGCGGCGAGGAGTTCATTCTGGGCACCTGGGCCAGCCTCAGCCGCGATGATTTCGATGCTTATCTCGACCTGTTTGAAATGCGCGAGACCGAAAAACTGGGCGACCGCCCGGCCTGGCTGGCCAATGCGATCCCGCCCGACATGCCAGTGCCTGCGGGCTGCATGCTGGAAATGCGCCCGGACGGCCAGTATCCTGAGCTGAAGGTCACCGAGCAGAATCACCCGCTGTATCCGTTGCAAAAGGACGGCGCCGATCTGGAGGAGCTGCTGGAGCTGCTCTATGCCTATGGGCACGACCTGCCGTCGCTGGTGTATGACGCCTGACACAAGCGGCCATCGGCGCACATCTTCTTACCTTCCTGCAGCTTTCCGCCGATACGGTTTGCGGTGCCTTGCAGCTTGCCCTGCCCGGCCCCAGATACCAGCCGGCAATCGAAGGACGGACAAGATGGCGAACGAACAGACATCTGCCAAGGTGGCAGGGCTTGCGACCCAGACCAATGCAATGAACCGCGGCAACCTGAGCTTGCTGGGGCTGTTCGGACCCGAGGACAGTATGACCGCGCTGATCCGGCTGCCGTCAGGCCGCACCCGCAAGGTGTCGCGCGGCAGCCGCCTGTCATCGGGCCAGGTGGTGGCAATTGACGCCAAGGGGCTGATCCTGAATTCCAAGGGAGAAAGCAAGCGCCTTTCCATGCCTGGCGGCTGAACCGGCCGGCTCTGCGGCACAAATTTCTTCAAAGAAATTTGCCAAGAATTTTCCAAAATTCTTGGTCTGCGCCGCCGCCTCTTGACCTGCCTGCGCGCGCGGCCCACAAGACGTGCCATGACAGACAAAATCGCTCTCATCACCGGCGCATCGCGCGGCCTTGGCAACGCCTTGGCCGAGGCGCTTGCGCCCACCCATCACATTGTTGCCGTGGCCCGCACCACCGGCGCGCTGGAAGAGCTGGATGACCGCATCAAGGCCGCAGGCGGCTCTGCCACTTTGGCGCCGATGGACATCACAGTGCCCGAGGCGATGGCAACGCTCTGCCGCGGCATCCATGACCGCTGGGGCAAGCTGGACTTGTGGCTGCACACCGCGATCCACGCAACCGCGCTCTGCCCGGCGCCTTCAGTGGCCGCCAAGGACTGGAGCAAGGCCGTGGCCATCAACGCCACCGCGACCTCGGTGTTGATCCCCTATGTCGCGCCGCTCTTGGGCCAATCAGGCCGCGCGGTGTTCTTTGACGATGCACGCGCGGGCGAGAAGTTCTACGGCACCTATGGCGCCACCAAGGCAGCGCAGATGGCGCTGGCCCGCAGTTGGCAGGCAGAGACCGAACGCACCGGCCCGCAGGTGCGCATCCTGGAACCGCAGCCGATGGCCACCGCCCTGCGCGCCCGTTTCCACCCGGGCGAGGACCGCGACGCGCTGGCAACCATCCAGGAAGAGGCCGCGCGCCTGCTGCCGCAGATCCTGGCAGACTGACGCTGACTGGCGGCCCGCGCCGCGCGCCAGCGCGGCGCTATGCCCAACACCCGGGACGGCATCTGAGATGCAGGCTCGGAGGGCGGGAGCCTGCCCCGGCGGCTTCGCCTGTTGCCTCCCTGCCCCGCTTTGCGGCTGATCCCGCTTCCATCCGCGAAAACCTTGCCCCGTTCCGGCACAGGTCCTATTCAATCGAAAACCCGGTTGAACACGGCAGGCGGACACCCCATGCGCATTCTGATCACCAATGACGACGGCATCAGCGCCGAAGGACTCACCATTCTCGAGGCCATCGCCCATGAGGTCGCAGGCCCGGACGGCGAGGTCTGGACCGTGGCCCCGGCGTTTGAGCAATCCGGCGTCGGCCATTGCATCAGCTACACCCGCCCCACGATGCTGAGCCAACTGGGGCCGCACCGCTTTGCCGCCGAAGGCTCCCCTGCCGACTGCGTGCTGGCGGGCATTCATGTGGTGATGCAGGGCGCAAAACCCGATCTGGTTCTGTCCGGTGTGAACCGCGGCAACAATTCGGCTGAGAACGCGCTGTACTCTGGTACTTTGGGCGGCGCGATGGAAGCCGCGTTGCAGGGCATCCCGGCAATGGCGCTGTCGCAGTATTACGGCCCTGCCAACCGCGAGACCGCAAACCCGTTTGAAGCGGCCGCCGTGCATGGCGCCGCATTGGTGAAGAAGATACTGGACGCCCAGCCGCAGGACAGCCAGGACTACCGGCTGTTTTATAATGTCAACTTCCCGCCGGTCCCGGCAGCGGACGTCAAGGGCACCCGCGTGGCCACCCAAGGCTTCCGCCGCGGCAGCCATTTTTCCGCGGAAGAACAGCTGTCGCCCACCGGGCGCCGCTACCTGTGGATCCGCGGCGGCAACCAGCAGGTCGAGACCGCTGCCGGTTCGGACGCCGCGGTCAACCTCGACGGCTATATCTCCGTCACCCCGATGCGCGCCGACCTGACCGCGCGCGATGCAATGGACGCGCTGAAGGCAATTGAAAGAGCCGGCGCATGAGCGGACCCGATGCGGAAACCAAAATGCAATTCCTCTACTCTGTGCGCTCGCGCGGGGTGACGGACAGCCAAGTGCTGGAAGCGATCGAACAAATCGACCGCGGCATGTTCGTGCGCGGCATCTTTGCGGAACGTGCCTATGAGGACGTGCCGCTGCCGATTGCCTGCGGCCAGACCATCTCGCAGCCGTCCGTGGTCGGCATGATGACCCAGGCGCTGCAGATCTCCCCGCGCGACACGGTGCTGGAGGTCGGTACCGGCTCTGGCTATCAGGCGGCAATCCTGTCGAAACTGGCACGCCGGGTCTATACCATCGACCGCCATGCAAGGCTGGTGCGCGAGGCGCGGGCTGTGTTCGAGCAGCTGCAGCTCTCCAATGTGACCTCGCTGGTCGGCGACGGCAGCCACGGCCTGAGCGAACAGGCGCCGTTTGACCGCATCATCGTGACCGCCGCCGCCGAGGATCCGCCAAGTCCCCTGCTGGCGCAACTCAAGACCGGCGGCATCATGGTGCTGCCGGTAGGGCAGTCCGACCATGTCCAGACCCTGATCCGGGTGCGCAAAACCGAAGACGGGCTGGACTATGACGAGCTGCGCCCGGTGCGGTTTGTTCCGCTGCTTGAGGGATTGGGCAAGGACACGTAAACTACCGGCGGATTTCAGCCGCCCCCCGGACGGCATGGGCTATAGTGATTGACGCGAGCGAACCCCCGCGAAAAAGGGGAAGCGTGTTTTGAGGAGAGCAAGATGACCCGGACCACCCCCACCCGGACCGCATTCCGCGGCCTGCCCCGTGCAAGGCTGCTGGCCGTATTGCCCCTGGCCGGGATGCTGACCGGGATGCTGGCCGCCTGCCAGGGCCCGCTGGACTACGATCTGCGCGGCCAGCTGGGCGCCTTCAACACCGCCGGCGCGGCACAGACTGCTACCGCGAACCGGCCCTCGCCGGATGCCCGCGGCCTGATCTCCTACCCCTCGTATCAGGTGGCTGTCGCCCAGCGCGGCGATACTGTTTCGGACGTTGCTGCCCGCATCGGCCTGCCGCCGGCCGAGGTGGCCCGGTTCAACGGCATGGAAACCGGCGACAAGATGCGCCAGGGCGAAGTGCTGGCACTGCCGCGCCGCGCGCCGGACAGCCTGCCCGCAGGGGCCGGCTCCACACCGGGCTCGGTTGATATTGCAACACTGGCCGGCCAGGCCATTGACACTGCTCCTTTGACCTCGCCTAACCCGGGGTCGGTAACCCCCACCGCGATCCAGCCGGTGCCCAAGCCGCAGCCGCCCAAGGTGCAGGCAGGCCCCGAACCGGTGCGCCACAAGGTGAAACGCGGCGAAACCGCCTACACCATCTCAAGGCTTTACCAGGTGCCGGTGAAATCGCTGGCGGAATGGAACGGCCTGGGCAGCGACTTTGCGGTGCGTGAAGGCCAGTTCCTGCTGATCCCCTTGAAAGAAGAGCCCGCGCCCCGGCTGGCCCCGGCGGCCGCTGCCGTGACCGTCACCGAACCGGGGGCCGGTTCTGAAACGCCGGTGCCACCAAGCGCCAGCCAGCCGCTGCCGGAAGAAAAGGTCGAACCCGCCGCAGTCAAGCCTGCGGCGGAAACCCTGCCCAAGCCGGAGCTGCCCAAGCCCACCCGCGCCAGCAGTGCTGCCATGGCCTATCCGGTGCAGGGCAAGATCGTCAAAACCTACTCCAAGGGGCGCAATGATGGTATCGACATTGCTGCCGCTGCCGGTGCGCCGGTGAATGCTGCCGAAGCGGGCACCGTTGCCGCCATCACCAAGGATTCCAACAATGTGCCGATTGTGGTGATCCGCCACAGCCAGAAGCTGCTGACCGTCTATCAGAATGTTGGCAATATCACCGTGAAGAAGGGCGAGAGCGTGGTCCGCGGCCAGCGCATCGCCTCGCTGCGCGGCGGCGACGACGCCTATGTGCATTTCGAAGTGCGCGACGGTTTTGAGAGCATCGACCCGCTGAGCTACCTGAACTGACGGCGGTAAGGGTCTGTGAACAAACGAAAGCCCGGCAAAATCGCCGGGCTTTTCTAATTTCGGGCCATTGCGGGGGCCGTTGCGGCCTATCGCAGCGCCACCCCGTGCCGCCCGGCCAGATCGGTAAAGAACTGCCAGGCCACCCGGCCCGACCGCGCGCCGCGGGTCGCCTGCCATTCAATCGCCCCGGCGCGCAGTTCTTCCGCATCCGCCTCGACGCCGTAGGCCGCGCAATAGCCCGCGATCATCGCCAAGTATTCGTCCTGATCGCAAGGGTGGAAGCCCAGCCACAACCCGAAGCGGTCGGACAGCGAGACTTTCTCCTCCACCGCTTCCGACGGGTTGATGGCGCTGGAGCGCTCGTTCTCGATCATGTCCCGCGGCATCAGGTGGCGGCGGTTGGAGGTGGCATAGAACACCACATTCTCGGGCCGCCCCTCGATGCCGCCGTCCAGCACCGCCTTCAGGCTCTTGTAATGCTGGTCGTCATGGCTGAACGACAGGTCATCGCAGAACAGGATGAACCGGTGCGCAGAGCCGCGCAGATGGTTCAGCAGGCGGGCAACGGAGGGCAGGTCCTCGCGCTGCAGCTCCACCAGTTTCAGCTGCGGATGATCCCCTGCCAGCGCCCCGTGCACGGCCTTGACCAGGCTCGACTTGCCCATTCCCCGTGCGCCCCACAACAGCGCGTTGTTGGCGGCAAACCCCTGCGCAAACCGGCGGGTGTTATCCAGCAGCGTATCGCGCGAGCGGTTGATGCCGACCAGCAGGTCCAGGTCAACCCGGTTCACCTGTTCGACAGGCTCCAGCCGTTCCGGCCCTACATGCCAGACAAAGGCGCTGGCGGCGTTGAAATCGGGTGCTTCCAAAGGGGCGGGCGACATCCGCTCCAGCGCCTCGGCAATGCGGGTCAATGCGATCTGATCCATGGGGGCCTCCGTCCGTCAGTTGCCAGTTTTCAAAACACGTTCAAGGCATGGCGGCAAGGGCCAGGTACCTTACCGGAGCGCAGATGTGACCGCTGCTCCGGCGATACGGCTGAGTAACCCGCCGGTGTTGACCGCCCGGTAGAGAGCGCGCGGCGGGCGTGCCGCTGCGCTGATGCTGCGTTCGATCCAGCTGCGCTGCTCCATCGATTTGAGCGACTGCGACAGGGCGCGGTCGGTGATCGTCAGCAGGCTGCGGCTGATGTCGTTGAAATACTGCGGAGATTGCAGAGACGCTAGCACCGGCACCGTCCATGCGCGGCGCAGCAGATCCTGCCCGCCCGCGCCAGCCGCCCGGTGTAGTCGGCTGGCGGTTTCCGCCGCCCGCTGCCCTGCCGGTGTCAGCCGGAACTCAGGCCTCAGCGGATGGCCGTGCCCGGGATTGCGCTCCACCAGCCCGATACGAATCAAATGATCCAGGCTTTGCCCCAGCGCAGTGCGGCCCGCGCCAGCGGCCTGCAGCAGCGCTGCCTGGCGTCCGGGCACGCCTTCGTGCAGATGCGCCAGAACCGGCAGCGCCCAGGCCCGGGCAGTGATATTGACAAGCGCGTTTATGTCCATAAAGTATAGTTAGTATATTTTCAGACAAAGGAAAAGATCATGCCGCTCATTTCACTTGAAGACACCATCACCATCGCCCTTTCGGTCAAAGACCGGCACGCCAGCGCGCGCTGGTATGAGGACATGCTGGGGTTCGAGGCGCTGTATCACGCCGATGAAGCGGGCTGGTCGGAGCTGCAGACACGGACAGCCGGCGTGACCTTAGGTCTGGGCGAGCAGGCCAAACCCGCCCCTGGCAACTGCGTGCCGGTCTTTGGCATTTCCGGCTTGGACGGCGCGCGGCACGCATTGGAACAGGCTGGTGTCGCCTTTGACGGGGACACCGAGGTGGTCGAAGACATGGTAAAGACCGCTACATTCTACGACCCGGACGGCAACGCCTTGATGCTGGCCGAAGACCTGAGCGGCGGCGCCTGAGCCGCCCGCATACCGGACATCTGCGCCCGATGTCTGCTGCGGACGAAAAAGCGCGCCCTTTCAGGCGCGCTTTCTGTTTCAAACCGTCACCGGCCTACTTATCCTTGCCGTCCTCAGCCTCGAACTCGGCCATCATCGGATCGTCAGGATGGGCGTCCATCCCGTCTTCATCGTCGTAATAGCCCTCGGCGCGCAGTTTGGCTTCGCGCTTGGCCTCGACACGGGCCACCAGGAAGATCGAGATCTCGTAGAGGCCATAGACCACCACAAACAGGATAACCTGGGTGATCACATCCGGCGGGGTCACCAGCGCGGCCAGCACCAGAATCGCCACCACCGCATATTTGCGGACCGCACCCAGCCCTTCGGCACTGACCAGCCCGGCCTTGCCCATCAGCGTCAGCAGCACCGGCAGCTGAAAGCACAGGCCAAAGGCGACGATGAACTTGATCGTGAGGTTCAGATACTCCTGCGCCGAGCCCTGAAACACCACGCTAAGCCCCTGGTTCACCTCTTCGCCGGTGACAGCCTCGCCGCCGGTTCCAAATTGCTGGAACCCAAGGAAGAAATCATAGGCCAGCGGTGTCACCACGTAAAAGGCAAAGCTGGCGCCCAGAATGAACATGAAGGGCGAGGCGATCATGAAAGGCAGAAACGCGCCCTTTTCATTCTTGTACAGCCCCGGCGCCACAAACCGCCACATCTGGAACCCGATATAGGGAAACGCCAGGATGAAGCCGCCCAGGAAGGAGATCTTGATCGCGACAAAGAAACCCTCCTGCGGGCTGATGAAGATCAGCGCACAGTCCTGGCCGCCTTCGGCCAGAACCTGACACAGAGGCGCGGTCAGGAAATTGAACACCGGTGTCGCCACGGTGAAACAGATCACCATGCCCACAATAAAGGCCGCAACCGAATGGATCAGCCGGTTGCGCAGCTCGGCCAGATGCTCGATCAGCGGCGCGGTTGAGTCGTCGATCTCATCCGTCTTGCTCATGATTTGGCCTCTTCTTCCGTTTGCGGCGCCGCAGGTTTCAGCGCCGCCTCGGCCTCTTCCGCCTTGGCCAGCGCTGCCTCGGCCTCACGCGCCTTGCGCTCGGCTGCGGCGCGCGCTGTGGACGCCTGGATCTTCTTGGCATCCTCGGCCCGCTCAGCGGCCAGCTTGCCGGTCTCGCTTTCGGGATCGAATTTGGTCGGGTCGATCGATTTGGCCATATCCTGCGCTGCCTGTTTCACCCCGTCCATGACAGAGCCCATGGGGTTCGATGCAGCCTTCAGCCCCTTGGCCATGTCATTGACCCCGGCCTCATCCGCCGCGTCATGCATCGCCCGGCTGAATTCCCGCGCCATCCCCTTGGCCTTGCCCACGAACCGCCCGACATTGCGGAACAGAACCGGCAGGTCCTTGGGGCCGACCACGATCAGCGCGACCACGCCGATGACCAGCAGTTCGGTCCACCCAAGATCGAACATCCGCGCTTAGGCCTTGTCTTTTTCGGTCTCGGGAGTGACGTCCTTGGCCTCGGCGGCCGAATCTTCCTCCAGCTCCTTGCTGCCTTCGCTGATGCCCTTCTTGAACGAAGTGATGCCTTTGCCGACTTCGCCCATCAGCGAAGAAATCTTGCCGCGGCCGAACAGGACCAGAACCACGACAGCGATGAGCAGAATGCCGGGAAGGCCGATATTGTTGAGCATGAGTATCTCTCCTTCTAGTTCCGGCACGGATCAGCGGCGCCGGTGAATTTGTTCACTACGGGTTTAGCGCGGGCAGCACTTTGAGCGAAAGCAACAGGCCCCGTGCAAAAGCTCCGCAAAGTGCAGAATCCGCGTTTTTTGCAGCGCACCCGCACTCAACTGACAGGTATATGTCAGTTGCGCCGCGGTAAATCCAGCCCATCACAGCACATAGGAGAAACGTGATGCGCAAACATGTGGCCGAAATCGTGACCTTCAAACTGGCCGAGGGCGTGAGTCCGGCGGAATTTGTCACCCTCAGCCAGGCCAGCGAAGCCTTTGTCCGCGCCCAGCCCGGCTTTCTGCACCGGCAGCTGAGCTGCGGCGAAGACGGGCACTGGACCGACTATGTCATCTGGAAGGACATGGAAACGGCGCACAGCGTGGCCGCCGAATTCCACAAGCAGGACTTCTGCGCGGATCTGATGAAGGCTATCGCGCCGGACAGCGCCAAAATACGCCACGAAGAGGTGCTGTGGGACATGGCCGCCTGATCTGACCCCGGCCGCGCCCGGCACCTCCGCCGGGCGCGGCCCTTGACCTTTGACCCTGCTCCGCGCCAAGGGTGGTTCCCATGCGCCGCACCGACCGCCTTTTCGAAATCATCCAGATCCTGCGCGACGGGAAGCTGCACCTTGCCCGGGACATTGCCGAGCGGCTCGAGGTGTCAACCCGCACCATCTACCGCGACATGGACACGCTGACGGCCTCCGGCGTGCCGGTGGAGGGCGAACGCGGCGTCGGCTATATGGTGCGCGAACAGATCAGCCTGCCGCCGCTGACCCTGACACCGGAGGAGCTGGAAGCGCTGAACCTCGGCATGGCCATCGTGGCCGAGGCGGCAGACCCGGACCTCAAATCCGCCGCGCAATCGCTGGCGGCCAAGGTGGATGCGGTGCTGCCGGAACAGACAATCGCCGAAGCCGACGCCTGGAAATTCGCGGTCTACCCGTTTTCGGACGCAGCGCGCGCCCTTGCCCATATGCCAGCCCTGCGCGCCGCCATCAAAGCCCGCCAGAAACTGCAGCTCAGCTACCGCCGCATCGACGGCACCCTGACAGACCGCAAGATCCGTCCCTTGCACATGGAGTACTGGGGCCGGGTCTGGACCCTCACCGCCTGGTGCGAGACCCGTGGCGCTTTCAGGGTGTTCCGCGTCGACCTGATCGAAGAGGCCAGCGCCCTGCCCGAGCTGTTCGTCGACGAACCCGGCAAGCGCCTGCAGGACTACGCCCCTTACGGGGACGAGGACTAAGCCTCTTCATCTTTTTCCAAATACTCGGGGGGAGGCCCGCAGGGCCGGGGGCCGCGCCCCCTACCCGAGTTCGAAACTGGTAACACCGAAAATCAAACCCGTCTCCAGACGCGGCGCAGTCCCGCGATACATCCGGGCGGTTTCAAACACCGGCGCCAACCCCATAGAACGCGCCAGATCCACCGCTTCAGCATGGGGTTCCGGCACATCCAGAAACACTTCCTGCCCTTCGGGCAGTTCTTGCAGCAGCCGCGCCAGCACCGCCTCTGCCGCCGGACGCGACGTGGCAACAAGCGGCCCGATCTTGCAGCCTCTGCCGCAGGGGCGCAGGGTGCCGAAGCCTGCGAGACTGCCATGCTGATACGCGGCACAGGAAACATGTCCCTCAGCCCCCAGCCAATGCTGCCAGAACACCCGGCGCGGCGCTGGGAAGACGCGGGCATCCAGCGCCTCCAAGCCTGCCCCCGTTTCTGTCAGCGGTGCCGCTTCATAGTCCTGCGAAACTGCCAGCCCTCCAGACGGCACCCCGCCAAAGCGGATGTTGCGGTACGCGAGCTCAAATCCGGAGCCACGGTAATTCCCTTGCTGGTCCACCACGCCATCGAGGCCGACACTCCGGCTCTCAGCGTGCTCCAGCGCCTTTTGCCACAGGGCATAGCCATAACCCTGTCCGCGGCAGTCCGGCACGACGATGTAGAATCCGAGGAAAGCAAAGGCGTCACTGTAGTTCACCACCGAAATGCAGGCGATCATCCTCCCGTCCAGAAAACCGCCCCAAAAGCCTTGCGGGTCAACAGCGCCAAAGCAAGCCGCATCCCAAGGACCGGGGTTCCAGCCCTCTCGCGCAGCCCAGTCCACGGCGGTCTGGATTTCCGCGCTGGCCAAGGGTCTGATTTGATAGCTGCCTTGCATCTGCACCTCCTGTTTCATCAGGTGCAGAATGACCCCTAGACGTCAGGCAGGAAAGACAAAACAGCGGTTACGGCGCACAGTCAGCCACATCACCCGGCCCGGCTCCGGCAGGAACACATTGGGCACCGTCGCCCTCAGAACTGAGCCGTCGAACTCCATGCGGAATTCCACCAGGCTCTCGCTGCCCAGGAACCGCGCGCGCTCCACCACCGCGCGGGCCGGCACACCGTCGCTGGAGGTGGGCAGCGGCCCCTGGCCGCCGCGGTCGAAGTCGATGCGCAGATGCTGCGGGCGGAATACGATCTCCACCGCGGTGCCGTCCGCCACACCCGGCGCCAGGAACTCGCCAAAGGCGGTCCGCGCCAAGGCTCCGTTCACCTCGGCCTTCAGCACGTTCACGTCGCTGAAGAAGGAAACCGCAGCCTTGTCCGCCGGGTGGGTATAAACGTTGTAGGGCGCGCCCTGCTGGACGATTCGGCCGCCGCGCATCAGCGCGATTTCATCCGCCATGCGCATCGCCTCTTCCGGCTCATGCGTCACCAGCAGCACCGCGGTGTCTTGTTCCTTCAGCAGGCTCAGCGTCTCGTCCCGGATGCCGTCGCGCAGACGGTTGTCGAGGCCCGAAAACGGTTCATCCATCAGCATGATACGTGGTCTGGGTGCAATCGCACGCGCCAAAGCCACCCGCTGCTGCTCGCCGCCCGACAGCTGGTGCGGGTAGCCGTCGATGAAGCGTTTCAGCGCCACCCGGTTCAGCAGCTCCTCGACCCGCGCGCGTTTCTCGTCCTTGCTGCCCTTCAGGCCAAAGCCGACGTTGTCGGCGACGCTCAAATGCGGGAACAGGGCAAAGTCCTGGAACATCAGCCCGATTTCGCGCCGCTCCGGCGGCACCCGGAACACGGTGTCGCAGATCAGCCTGCCATCGACAAAAATCTCGCCGCTGTCCTGCATCTCCACTCCGGCGATCATCCGCAACGTGGTGGATTTGCCGCAGCCCGATGGCCCCAGCAGGCAGGTCACTTGCCCGGCCTGTATCTGCAAGGAGACATCATCCACCACCGCGCGCCCTTCGAAGAAGCGCTTGATGTTGCGGATCTCCAGACGCGGCGGCGTTTGCGTGCTGATCAGGTCGGCGGGGGCAGTGTTCATGGGGCCTCGGGGCTGTTTCCGAGCAAAACGCTAGGGGTCACGCCGGGATAGCAATACCGCCCTTTGGCTGCAAGCGGCTCTAGCAGCAGCCCGGCGCAGCACCGTCCTGCTCCAGCCCGTTGAAGGGGGAATTGCCGCCGCAGCCGGCAAAGATCCCGTAATGTGTATCGAAATTGCCGATGAAATCGAAATGCGGCGCCAGACGGCTGTCCTGCAGCATCATCCAGGTGTTGCCGCAAACCGGAAACACCTTGCCCGTCTCGATCACGTGGTGATCATCCAGCGCAAAGACATGCGGTGCGTGTTCAATGGTCCCTTTGTAGATCACCGCTTGACCGTAATCCTCGCAGGCCGGTTCCAGAGCGGGCAATTTGAACAGCCGGTACGTCGCCGACAGGAAATTCAGCGGTTGCACCCGCTGTTCCAGCGCCGGATTCTCGATGGTCAGCAGTCGAGACGTCACCATCCGCGGGTCCTTGAACCCCGATGCCTTGGCAATCGACAGAAAGTCGTTCCAATAAAGCGCCCCGGACAGGCATTCGCCGTAGAGCACCTCATCCTCCGCCATTGCCTGCGGCACCCGGCGGTCCGCATAAACATCCGAGAAATACATCTCGCCGCCCTCTTTCAGCAGATGATACGCCCCGCGCAGCACCGCGCCCTTGTCGGTGGCCAGGTTGATCACGCAATTGGAAACAATGATGTCGAACGAGCCCGGCTCCAGACCCAGTTCCTCCAGCTGCTCAATGTAGCCGTGGTGGAACTCCGCATTGGATTTGGCATAGCCGAAGGCCTCGGCGTGGTAGTCCTGATGACGCCGCGCCACCTCCAGCTGGGCCGGGGTCATGTCGACGCCCACCACCTTGCCATGCTCGCCCACCAGCGCCGACAGCGCATAGACATCGCGGCCCGCGCCGCAGCCGAGGTCGAGAATTTTCGCACCTTCCAGCGCCTCCGGCGCAATCAGGCCGCAGCCGTAATAGCGGGTCAGCACCTCGTCATGGATTTTCGACAGAACCGCCTTCACATGGTCCGGCATGTCATCCGGCGTGCAGCAGGCGTTGGTCTGGAGGTCGTCGCTGCCCTGCAGCACCTCGCCGTAATAATTCTGCACGTTTTCATGTTTCATGGGGCCGCCTTTCCTGATGGTTCCACGCCAATGGGATACCGAGGCGCAGGCATCCCGGCAATCCGGGCGGCGGGTGGCCTGACGCAACTGTGATGGAGCGTGCGAACCAGTGCTGCAGTCAGCCGCAGGTCTCAATTGGGGAACGTGGATCAAACACTACCGACTGGCCCGGCGGCACGCCGGGCAGCGCCCGACCCTCCCCACGGGAGGGCGCTTCGCACCCGCCCAGGGGCGGGCGCTGCCCTCAGTTCATTGTTCCCGGCCTGCGAAAAGGCAGGTCAATTGACCTACCCCTCCGGCAGCAACTCAAACGCCGCCTCAGCCCGCACCTTGCCGTTCACCATCAGCTCGATCCGGTGCGGCCCCGGCACCAGCTTGAAGGTCGTCGCATTGCCCTTCAGCTTGTGCTTCTTGCCCAGCTCCAGCGTGCCGCCAGTGATCTTCGCCTGTTTCAGCTTGAACACCTTGGCCGAGGCCTTGCCGCCAGGGCGCTGAAAATGCAGGATATAATCCACCAGAACCGGCGCGCCCGCCGCCCCCTCCAGCCGGCAGGAGAAATCCAAGGCTTCGCCGATGCGCACCCGGTCCGGCGCCTGAATCAACGCCTGCAGCGCCAGATCCGGATCAAAACCCAGCATCGCCATCGCCCGCGGATGCCCCGCCTTGACCAGTCCGCGCAAGGCGTGCGAGGTCATCCAGTCCAGCTCCTTGCGGTCCTGCACCCCGGCCTCGCGCCAGCCCTCCAGCCGGTCCATCACCAGATCCGGATCCTTCTTGGCAATGTCGTTCAGATGGTTGGCAACCGAGCGGGTGACATAGCGGGTGCCGTCCCCGTGCAAACGGTCCACCAATGGCAGCGGCTCTGCCAGCTGCAGCCCGACCGCCTCGCCCCAGGGCAGCCGCGGCCGCGTGCCCTCGCTCACCAGCCGCCGCACATGATAGCTGGAATGCCCGGCCCAGGCCTGCATCCGCGCCAGCACTTCGGCAGGCCAGCGGTTCAGAAAAGGGCGGATCGCCCATTCCATGGAAAACCGCTGGGTGATTTCCTCCAGCAGGTCCAGCGACAGATCCCGGTGCGCCTCAACGCCGCGCGTAGCGACGTACTCCCCCAAGGGGGCAAAGATGAAATCGCCGAAGTCATCGTCCGTTTTGTCCGGGTCCAGCGGCGGCGGCAGCGCCTTCAGCAGGACCGGCGCGGCCTCCGGCAAGGCTTCGGGCAGATGGCCTGCCAGCACCTCAGCAATCAGCGTGATCCGCTGCTTCAGCTCCAGCGCCGGCAGCTCCGCCATGACCTGCGCTTCGAACGTATCTGCATCAAACCCAGGTTCAGCCGCGGAAAAAAGGCCCGCCAGGTAGCGGACCTTATCGCGGTTGAACAGCTGGTCCTTCAGGGAGAAACCGCTGGCCATGCTGCGCTCCTTACATCGTGGTGTTGGTGGCGCCGCCGTCCAGCAGGATGTTCTGCCCGACCATGAAGCCCGCGTGCTGCGAGCACATGAAGGCACAGGTGGCGCCGAATTCAGCCCGCGTGCCGTAACGCCCCGCCGGGATGGTTGCGCAGCGCTGCGCCTTGGCTTCCTCGGGCGTGATCCCCTGCGCCTTGGCCGCGCCGCCGTCCAGCGACACGGCGCGGTCGGTGGCATGAATGCCCGGCTGCAGGTTGTTGATGACGACACCCCGGCCCGCCACCTGCCGCGCGGTGCCCGCGACGTAACCGGTCAGGCCCGCGCGCGCTGCGTTCGACAGCCCCAGCACCGGGATCGGCGATTTGACCGACACCGAAGTGATATTGACCACCCGGCCCCAGCCGCGGTCGATCATGCCCGGCACCAGCGCCTTGATCAGCGCGATCGGGGTCAGCATGTTGGCGTCCAGCGCGCTGATGAAATCCTCACGGTCCCAGTCGGTCCACATGCCCGGCGGCGGCCCGCCCGCATTGGTGACCAGAATGTCCACGCCCTCAGCCGCATCCAGCACCTGTTGCTGCCCCTCCGGCGTGGTCACATCGGCGGCAACCGTTACCACATCGACGCCATACTGATCGCGGATCGCCTGCGCCGAAGCCTCCAGCGCCTCCGCCCCGCGGGCGTTCATCACCAGGTTCACCCCGGCCTCCGCCAGCGCCTCGGCGCAGCCCAGACCCAGCCCCTTGCTGCTGGCACAGACCAGCGCGCGCTTGCCTGAAATACCCAGATCCATTGTCGTCCTCCCTCGGGAATCTCCACCGTTCGCGCGGAGCTTGCACCGCCCGGACGCCGATGGCCAGCCCCGCGCGCCCTGCCCCAAACGTTAACCCGCCGGAAAATCAGCCCCTTCCGGACCCCTTTCCGCCACATTCTCACGGCAAATCTATTGGACGGGCTGCCCTGCGCACCCACATATGGACTCGAACAGCCGCCGCCCATGGGACAGACATTGACTGCCAGCCTCTCCTCCGTCCAGGCCTACCCGGCCGAACGCTTCCGCGTCGAATACGGCGCCAACATGGGCGACCCGCTGGGGGTGCTCGAGGATCTGGTGCTGGACGACATCTACATGCTTGCCCTGGCCCAGCCGCCGCGGCGGCTGGGCATCGCCGCCCACCATGACGGCAGCTTCCGCATCGCCGATGACACCGCTCTTGGCACCCCCGGCGCCGCGCTGCATCTCGACTGCCTCTTGACCCTGATGCCCGACAGCGGCCCCAACACCGAGACCCTGGTGATGGTCGAGGCCGACGCCGAGGGCTATATCGCCGTCATCTACCTGGTGCCGCTGGCGCCATTGCAGCCGCAGATGCCCTATACCCTGGTCAAGGCCGAACGAGAGCCGGCCCGGCGCAAACTGGCGCAGTCGGCCTGCGTCTCCTTTACCCGCGGCACCCGCATCACCCTGGCCACCGGCGCGCAGTGCCCGATCGAGGACATGCGCGCAGGCGACCGCGTCCTGACCCGCGACGACGGCATCCAGCAGGTGCGCTGGGTCGGCCAGTCTACCTTACGCGCCGTTGGCGACCTCGCCCCGATCCTGATCCGCAAGGGTGCGCTCAACAACGCCAACGACCTGATCGTCAGCCCCGCCCACCGCCTCATGGTCTACCAGCGCAGCGACGAGATCGGCGCCGGCGCCCCCGAAATCCTGGTCCGCGCCCGCGACCTGGTGAACGGCGATACTGTGGTGGTCCTGGACGGCGGCTTTGCCGACTATTTCCAGATCCTGTTCGACCGCCACCACATCATCTATGCCGAGGGGATAGCAGCTGAGAGCACCTTCCTTGATCCTGTGACACGCCCGGCTCTGCCGGAAGAATTCTGGTCCCTGCGCCCCGGCACCCTGCCCGCGCAGCACATGCGCGGCGCCCATGGCCTGGATGTAAGCCGGTCGCTGCTGGACAGACCCGACGCGGTAGGTCTGCTGAAACGGGCCTCGCTGCGGTAGCGGCCCTCTGCTTCGCGATTGCCTGGCACAGGCAATCGCAGCCAGGATTGCACCGACTGAACCTCACACAACCCAAGTGCGAATTTATCAATTGTTAAGGGCTGCAGAAGCAGAGTAAACCGGACGCATAGCGGGTTGTGAGTACACTGATGAAGACGTTTCTCAATCTTTACCAATGGCGCCGTTTCTTTCAGAACAGCCACCTCTCGCTGATCCATGCGCTGGTCATTGTCCTGTCGCTGACGATGACCATCGGCGCCTGGCTTTATGCCAGTGCACAGACGCAAAGCCGTGTCGAAAACGCCTTTAACGCAGCCCGCGACCAGGCCGCCGGCTTAATTGCAGCCCGTATGGAAAAATACGAGGACGCCCTGTGGGCTGGTGTATCCGCCATCCAGTCCAACGATGGCGACATGAGTTACGAGCAGTGGAAAACCTTCGCGCACTCCTTGCGTGTTGATGAAAGGTATCCGGGAATAAACGGGATCGGCGTCATCCATCATGTGGCTCCTTCGCAACTTGACGACTACCTGCAGACCCGGCGCGAGGAACGGCCGGATTTTTCAGTCTACCCGGCTCATGGCAACAGCATTTATTTGCCAATCTCGTTCATTGAACCGGAAAATTTGAATGCTGCAGCAGTGGGTTTGGATGTCGCCCATGAACTCAACCGGCGGGATGCCGCATTGGCCAGCCGTTCAACAGGCGAAGCCAGGATTACCGGTCCCATTGTTCTTGTGCAGGACGAAAGCAGCACGCCGGGTTTCCTGTTCTACGCCCCCTTTTATTCCGGAGGAGACGCTGACAGCCAATCAGAGCGCGAGAAGCGCTTTGACGGGATGGTCTATGCGCCGTTCGTAGTCCGGAAGCTGATGGCCGGATTGCTGTCCAAGGAGCTGAGGAATGTGCGGTTCAGCATCAGCGACCAAGGAGAGCGGATCTATGATGAGCATGATCCGGCAGATCCCCAATTTGATCCTGCTCCCAAATTTGCAGAGAAGGTGTTGCTGGAAGTTTACGGCAGGAAATGGACCATTGATATCCGCACCAACCTTGGGTTCCGCCAGGCAAATTCCTATTCTCAGCCGACGCTGATACTGATTGCCGGCCTGGTGATCGAAGCCCTGGTCATTTCGCTTCTGTTTTTCATGAGCCGGTCAAACCAGCAAGCCCGGGCTTATGCGGAAAGGGTTACAGCCGACCTGAAGGAGGAGACCGCGAAGCTGGCCAAGGCCAACGCGGAACTGGAGCAGTTTGTCTACATCACGTCCCATGACTTAAAGACGCCGGTTCGCGGCATCAGCACGCTGACTGAGATGATCCAGGAAGATCTGGAAGACTATTTTCAATCCGCGAATGCAGACCCCGAGGTTGCCGCCAATCTGGCGCGGATCACTGAACGCGTGGGCCGGATGAACGATCTGACCCAAGGTGTGATGGAATTCTCGCGCATCGGAAAACACGGGGAAGCTGAACAGGCACTCAACCTTGGCGAGGTGATTGAAACACTGATATCGGACTTCGGCCTTTCCGAAGGTCAGCTTGAGCGGCTAGGAGACGTGGAAACCATTGCCACGGACACATTCAACTTCCGCCGCGTCCTGGAAAACCTTGTTGGAAATGCGGTTAAGTACCATCCCGCACCGGACACCGCGAAGATATCCATCAGTATTGTGGACGCAGGCGACCGGTATGACATATCGGTCAGGGACGATGGTGACGGCATTGCGCCGGAGTTCCACACGAAGATTTTCGAAGTCTTTCAAACTCTGCGGCGCCCGAACCAGGCTGAGAGCACTGGCATTGGCTTGGCTATTGTGAAAAAAACGGTCGAACAGCATGGGTTTGAGGTCGAGTTGAAATCCGAGGTTGGACACGGCGCTGAATTCAGGTTTAGCTGGCCGAGCAATGGGGCTGAACACTCCTCTGCAAATAAAGAGAAAGCCGCCTGACGTGGAGAGCACGAAAATGAATATCCTTCTGGTCGAGGACAATGACCTGGATGCGCTTATCTTGGAGCGCACACTGAAGAAACTCTCCCCTTCTGCAAAAATTGTCCGGGCATGCGACGGGCTGGAAGCGCTGGAAATCCTGACCACCGACAAGCTGCAGGACATTCCGCACCCTTTTTTCATTCTGCTGGACATCAACATGCCGCGCATGAACGGGCATGAGTTTCTGGACGCCCTGAGGGCAAAGGAAGAGATTTCCAGTAACATCGTATTCATGTTCACGACCTCCGAAAATCCAAAAGACATATCGCGGGCCTACGCCCGAAACGTGAGCGGCTACATTGTAAAGCCGATCTCTTCAGCCGGTACACGGAAGGTATTGGGCGCGTTGCAGGATTTGTGGGATATCTGCACACCTCCTATCTGCGCAATGCCTAGTCCGGACGCACCGGACCTTCGGCAGGA
Organism: Leisingera sp. F5; assembly: GCF_001593695.1. Taxonomy (NCBI): domain Bacteria; kingdom Pseudomonadati; phylum Pseudomonadota; class Alphaproteobacteria; order Rhodobacterales; family Roseobacteraceae; genus Leisingera; species Leisingera sp. F5. The sequence continues at coordinate 27,818 of NZ_LUKH01000014.1, forward strand.
CAGCTGAATGTCTTCTGCCGCGGACGCTCGGCCTCATGGCGTGCCCTTCCCCTCACTGCCCCAAATGCTGGTGGTCCGGCCCAAGAAATAGCGCGCCGGCTCCTTTGCTGTACTGCAGCCCGCCTAACGCAGGATCCGCGCCAAAAGCTCGGCCTTGCGAAAGGGTTTGGACAGGAAATCGTTCATCCCCGCGGCCATGCAAGCCTCCACGTCGCTCGGCTGCGCATTGGCTGTCAGCGCAATGATCGGGCATTCCGGCAGCGCGGCGCCCTGCTCATACTGGCGGATTTTCCGGGTGGCTTCGAGCCCGCCCAGGACGGGCATCGACAGATCCATCAGAATCAGGTCGCAGCCAGCAGATATGTATGCCTCAAAAGCGAGCTGCCCGTTCACCGCAAACTGCAGGTCAGCGCCAGTGGGTTTCAGCATCTTCTTGACGACCAGCTGGTTGGTCTTGTTGTCCTCGGCAACAAGGATCCTCATCCCCTTCAAGGCCTCTGCCGGCAGCTCCAACGGGGTGCTTGCGGCCTGTGTGTTCAACGCCATTCTTTGATCCTGGACGCGGGGGGCGCCGTCTTCCTGGCTGGCGGCGCAATCCTTTGCATCCACCTGTTGCAAATCCAGATGGACCGTAAAGACCGCCCCCTGCCCGGGCGCCGATGCCACGTCGATCCTGCCGCCCATCCGCTCAACCAGCGCCCGGGTGATCGCCAGCCCCAGGCCGGTCCCCTCTACCACCCTAGTGGTTTGGCGGTTGACCTGTTCGAACGCAGAAAAAATCTGTTCGATCTGCGACGGATCAATCCCTGGGCCGGTGTCGCTGACCGAGATGCGCAGCGGCAGTTTCGCAGCGCCAGGGTCATAGGATGCACTGACGGTGACATGCCCGGCGCCGGTGAACTTGATCGCATTACCCAGCAGGTTCATCAGGATTTGCCGGATCTTGCTGGCGTCACCGACAAACTCCCACGGAGCGTCCGCCGGGTAATCGGTGCGAAGATCGAGCCCCTTGTAGGCCGCCTTTGCCCACAGCAGGGTTCCCACATCCTGGACAAGGTCCAACAGGGAAAACGGCGCATCCCGCAATGAGATCTTGTCCGCCTGAATTTTGGAAAAATCCAGAACATCGTTGATCACGCTCAGCAAGGCGGTGGCCGAATTGAAAATCGTGTCCGCGAACAAAGCCTGCTGGTCATCAAGTTCGGTTTCTTTCAGCAATTCACACATCCCGAGTATGCCGTTCATCGGGGTTCTGATTTCGTGGCTCATATTGGCCAGAAAACGCTCTTTTGCCTGGCTTGCCTCCTCCGCCTTGTCCAAGGCCAGCCGGGTGAGTTCCAAAGCCTCGTCCCGCTCGCGCTCAGATGTGATATCAGTGGAGGAGCCAACGAGGTAGACCAGCCTGCCATCATCATTGAAGACAGGCCGCAATGTCGTGCTGAGGTACTTTGTTTCCTGAACAGCCGGAAGGACGATGTCGTAGGTGGCTTCCCTGCCTGCGGCTATGACGTCAAGGTGATGGTTCAAGGCGCGGCGGCCAGTCGCCCCGCCATAAAGCTCAAGCGCGGTTTTACCGGAAAAATCGCCGAACCCGAGCTTGGTGAATTCCCGCGCCTTTGCATTCATCGCCACATAGCGCGGAAGGCCGTCGCCTCCCACTTTCAGGACGATCACTGCAATTTCAACCGAGTCCAGAACTTCAAAATGATCGGAAAATTCATTCTGTTGCACGTGTTGTTCCTGCAGTGGCAAAGTTTTCAAATCCGGTTGCCCGCATTCATTCAAATAGACTTACAAGATATTCGTTAGCGAAACATAGGCAAACCGGAATTTGGGTCTGCCCGCTGACCTTCTGTTGACCAGCGGCTTGTCCGGCGGCGGCCCCTGTTTTCCTTGCCACGCTTGCGGATTGTGGATACAGCCACCCCCATGTTGGACACCGCTTCGAACCACCCCGAACTGCCGCCCGAAATTGCCCGGCGCCGGACCTTTGCGATCATTTCGCACCCGGACGCCGGCAAGACCACGCTGACTGAAAAATTCCTGCTGTATGGCGGTGCGATTCAGATGGCCGGGCAGGTGCGCGCCAAGGGCGAGGCGCGGCGCACGCGGTCGGACTTCATGCAGATGGAAAAGGACCGCGGGATCTCGGTTTCGGCTTCGGCAATGTCGTTTGATTTCAGCGGCTTCCGGTTCAACCTGGTGGACACGCCCGGCCACAGCGATTTCTCCGAGGACACCTATCGCACCCTGACAGCGGTGGATGCAGCGGTGATGGTGATCGACGGCGCCAAAGGCGTGGAAAGCCAGACCCAGAAGCTGTTTGAAGTCTGCCGTCTGCGTGATCTGCCGATCCTGACCTTCTGTAACAAGATGGACCGCGAAAGCCGGGACACCTTTGAGATCATTGATGAAATCCAGCAGAACCTGGCCATTGACGTGACACCAGCCAGCTGGCCGATCGGCGTGGGCCGTGAATTCATCGGCTGTTATGATATGCTGCGCGACCGGCTGGAACTTATGGACCGCGCCGACCGCAACAAGGTTGCGGAAAGCATTGAGATCAACGGCTTGGATGACCCCAAACTGGCTGAACATGTGCCGGAACACCTGCTGGAACAGCTGTTGGAAGAGGTCGAGATGGCCCGCGAGCTGCTGCCGGCCTTGGATCCGCAATCAGTGCTCGAAGGCCACATGACCCCGATCTGGTTCGGTTCGGCGATCAACTCGTTCGGTGTGAAGGAGCTGATGGACGGTATCGGCGCCTATGGCCCCGAACCGCAGCCGCAATCCGCCCAGCCCCGCCAGGTGGCGCCGGAAGAAAAAAAGGTCGCGGGTTTCGTTTTCAAGGTCCAGGCCAATATGGACCCCAAGCACCGTGACCGGGTGGCCTTTGTCCGCATGGCGTCGGGGCACTTCAAACGCGGCATGAAACTGACCCATGTGCGCACCAAGAAGCCGATGGCGATTTCCAACCCGGTGCTGTTCCTGGCCTCTGACCGCGAACTGGCGGAAGAAGCCTGGGCCGGCGATATCATCGGCATTCCGAACCACGGCCAGCTGCGTATTGGCGATACCCTGACCGAGGGCGAAGCGATCCGGGTGACCGGCATCCCGTCGTTTGCTCCGGAATTGCTGCAAGGTGTGCGGGCGGGCGATCCGATGAAGGCCAAGCATCTGGAAAAGGCGCTGATGCAGTTTGCCGAAGAAGGGGCTGCCAAGGTGTTCAAGCCCTCGATCGGCTCCGGCTTCATCGTCGGCGTTGTCGGCCAGTTGCAGTTCGAGGTTCTGGCCTCACGGATTGAGATGGAATACGGACTGCCGGTACGGTTTGAGGCCAGCCAGTTCACCTCGGCCCGCTGGGTCAGCGGTGACCGAGCGGCGGTGGACAAGTTCACAAACGCCAACAAGCAGCACATCGCCCATGATCACGACGGCGATGTTGTGTACCTGACGCGGCTGCAATGGGACATCGACCGGGTGGTGCGCGACTATCCGGACTTGAAACTGACCGCGACCAAGGAAATGATGGTCTGACAGAAACGCCGCATTTTTGAAAACAGCGCATTGAAGCTCGCCATGGATCTGGATCAAGAGAACTACCCTGGCGGTTTTTTTGCGCTGATGCGGCGGCTGGAGACGCGCGAAACGCCTTTTGACGATCCGCTGTCGGTGCTCCCGCCACCGGACGTTGATCTGAATGCACCTAAGGCAACGTTGGTTTCCTGCGCACCTGACATGAACGGCGTGCAGGAAAACCGCAGGAATGCGTCGCGCAAACAGGCAGTTATACGCGCTGAGTTTCTCGGCCAGTCTGAACTTTGGGCGCTTCATGCAGTTTGCATTGCCATTCTGCGCAGGCGCGCCGCCCCGCCGCAAGCGCGGCAGTTGTTTCTGCGGATCTGGTCGGAACAGGGCGACGCGCTGGCTCGCGAACTGCCAGTGCGCTGGATGATATCGGCAGCGGCCACATTTGCCGATCATGGGGAAACCCTGGACCAGCGCTTGGGCGGACAGGGGCTGATGCTGCTGTTCGACCTGATCAAGCTGCACGACAGTGAGCGCCGTCAGAGTGGATGGAAAAACAGCGTTGGCTTTCCCTGGACCCGCGGCGGTTCAAAGCCGGATGATTTGGGTTTTGGTTTGGAACCCTATTCGCTGCCAAACGGGGATTTGGACAGGAACATGCTGGCCCTGCTGTGGCGCTATGCCGAGAATGACGCGGTTCTTCGGCCTTTGGGAACACGCATGCTGCAGATGGTCATGGCCGACCCTCGCAGCATCTTCGCCCGCATTCAACGCTACAAGGTCAGGCCCGCTTCTGATGAGCAGTGAGCAGATCAAATGGGGCATCGTCAGCACCATCAAAGCAGACGCAAGCGATATCCTGACCTTTGCGGCCCATTACCTTGAGGCCGGGGCGCACAGGCTGTTTCTGTATCTGGACGCTCCCTGCCCGGACGCTTTCCCGCATTTGAAAGCACACCCGAAGATCCGGATCACCGAATGTAACGAGACTTACTGGCGGCGGATGGGCAGACGGCCGGTCAAGCACCAGGTGCGGCAATCGGCAAACGCCAGCCGCGCCTATCATCGTCAGGCCGGGGATGTGGACTGGCTGTTGCATTGTGACGTCGACGAATTTCTGTGGTCTGCTGAATCCGTTGCCACCCGGCTGGCTGCGCTGCCGTCTGACGTCTGCTGTGCCCGGGCGCGCCCGGTTGAAGTGCTGGCGGGCGGCGACGGCACGGCTTTCAAAGGATGCGTCCCGGCCGCTGGCCAGGACGCCCGCGCGGCGCGGCTGTACCCGCAGTTCGGCAAGCATCTCAAGGGTGGCTTTCTGAGCCATGTCCAAGGCAAGCTGTTCACCCGTACCGGCATCGACGGCCTGGAGATTCGGATTCACAATGTATTGCAGGGCAGCGGCACGAACCCTGGCCAGGCCGAACTGGACGGCATGGATTTGTGCCATTTCCATGCCGCAGACTGGCACAACTGGATCAGCCACTACCGGTACCGGCTGCAAAAAGGCTCTTACCGGGCCGGGCTTGCCCCCTTCCGGCCCCGTAGCACTGGGGGAATCACTGTGCATGAGCTGCTAAGCGCCATCGAAGCTAACCAGGGCGAAGCCGGTTTGCGCATCTTTTTTGACGAAGTTTGCGCCGACAGCCCAAGCCTGCGGGACCGCCTGCGGGCTGAGGGGCTGCTAAAGATCCGAAAACTGGATTTGGCCTCAAAACGGCGGAAACACTTTCCGGAATTCGTCTGAATTGTCTCTCTGTTACAAAGGACCGGGACAAAAGCACTGCAAATTCCGGCATTAATTGACGATCGCACGGGATTTTGCTATGCCGCCCACGAGCCGGCAGCTGCCATCCCGCATGACCTTTGCGGAGCCGGCTGCAACACACACGCGCGGGCCAGGTCAGTGTCCGCAATGACGGATGCATATGACAAAATTCACCGATCTGAACCTCAATCCCAAGGTCCTCAAGGCTATTGAGGAAGCTGGATACGAAACCCCCACCCCGATTCAGGCGGGTGCAATTCCGCCTGCGCTGGAGGGCCGCGACGTGCTGGGAATCGCCCAGACCGGCACCGGCAAGACGGCGTCTTTCACGCTGCCAATGATCACAATGCTGGCGCGCGGCCGCGCCCGCGCCCGGATGCCGCGCAGCCTGGTGCTGTGCCCCACCCGCGAGCTGGCGGCCCAGGTGGCGGAAAACTTCGACACCTATGCCAAGCATGTAAAGCTCACCAAGGCGCTGCTGATCGGCGGGGTTTCGTTCAAGGAACAGGACGCGCTGATCGACAAAGGCGTCGACGTGCTGATCGCAACCCCTGGCCGCCTGCTGGACCATTTCGAGCGCGGCAAGCTGCTGCTCACCGGTGTGCAAATCATGGTGGTGGACGAGGCCGACCGGATGCTCGACATGGGCTTCATCCCGGATATCGAGCGGATCTTCTCGCTGACGCCGTTCACCCGTCAAACGCTGTTCTTCTCAGCCACCATGGCGCCGGAAATCGAGCGGATCACCAACACATTCCTCTCGGGTCCGGCCCGGATTGAAGTGGCCCGCCAAGCCACCGCGTCGGAAACCATTGAACAGGCTGTCGTGCAGTTCAAAGCGTCCCGCCGCGACCGCGAAGCAACCGAAAAACGTCGGGTTCTGCGCGCGCTGATTGACGGCGAGGGTGACAAGCTCACCAATGGCATCATTTTCTGCAACCGAAAAACGGATGTGGATATTGTAGCCAAATCGCTCAAGAAATACGGTTACGACGCCTCTCCGATCCATGGCGATCTGGATCAAAGCCAGCGGACCAGGACATTGGACGGTTTCCGCGAAGGGGCCTTGCGGATTCTGGTCGCGTCGGATGTGGCCGCGCGCGGCCTTGATGTGCCCAGCGTCAGCCACGTGTTCAATTTCGATGTGCCTGGCCATGCCGAGGACTACGTCCACCGGATCGGCCGTACCGGACGCGCCGGCCGCGAGGGCAAGGCCATCACCATCTGCATTCCACGCGATGACAAGGCTTTGGATGCAGTGGAAAAACTGCTCCAGAAAGAGATCCCGCGCCTGGAAAACCCGGTGAAGCCGGAACCCAGGGCGGAAAAACCCGCCCGCGCAGCCAAACCGGAACCGGAAGCCCGCGAGTCCCGCAAGGAGACGCCCCGCAGCCCCCGCAAGGACGAAAAGCCTGCGCAGAAACCCGAACGCGCTTCTGGCCGCGGGAAATACGGCAAACGCGACGACAAGTCCGTGGTCGGCATGGGCGACCACCTGCCCAGCTTCATCGCCCTCAGCTTCGCGGAACGCCGGGCCAGCTGACCAACACCCCCGCCAGACGCGTTACAGGCCGTTCCATTCTGGAGCGGCCTTTCTTTATTGCAGCTACAAAAGGGCGGATCACCATGCAGCTGCCGCATGGCGACCTTTGCACTTGCAGCATAACGGGTCTTCGATCTTGGGTGGCGTCAACCTGTGCAAACAGGCGTATTGCATCCGCAACACTGTAACGCGCCATTGAAATTGGGCCTCGCCATGAACACCACCGAAACCAATACCCTGACCATTGCACAATTCCAGGCCATCGAAGCCCGCGCCCATGAGCTGCGCGCCGAGGCTTTTGCCAACGTGATGCGCCGCCTGTTCCGCGCCCTGTTCAGCGCCCCGCGCAAGGTGGTATCCTGCCCCAGCTGCGCTCGTCCGCTGCACGGCTGAACCTGCTGCCGGCTCCACAGGGCCAGCCCCCGAATTGACAACGCCGCGTGCCCTAAGGGCCGCGGCGTTGTTGTTTCGTGCGGTGCTGTTCAGCGGCAGCGCCGCGGACCCGTCAGGGTGCGCGGCGCTTGGCCCAACGGGGCCCGCTGCATCTTTGATGCCGCTTGAGCCGGGCGGGAGCACCGCCCTGCCCTCGCTGGGTCAGCGCATGCGGCTGACCACCACCGTCACCTCGGGCTTCTTGCCGATCTCGCTGTGCGCGCTCTGGCGGGCGATGCGGCGCAACTCCTGTTCCAGCTTGTCCTCATCGCGCAGGGTCTTGGCGCCCGCACGCATCAGGAACTGGTTCAGATCCGCTTCCATAATCTCAACCAGGGCGGCGTTTGAACTGCCGGTCTCGGGCAGGCCCTTGACGTCGCACCAGGGTTCGCCCAGCGGCTCGTCTTCCTCGTCCAGCAGCACCGTCACCACCACATGGCCATTCAGCGCCATGCGGATGCGGTCGCGCACGACGCCGTCCATTGCGCCGTATTTGACCGAACCGTCCAGATAGGTGCGGCCGGTATCGACATAGCCGGCACTCGTGGGCGCATCGCCGGTCAGATCCATCATCATGCCGTTGACCACAACCGCGCTGGCAATGCCTTTTGCCTCCCCCAGACGGGCGTGCTGGCGCAAGTGACGGTGCTCGCCATGCATCGGCACCAGCATCCTGGGCTTCAGCAGATTGTGCATGGTTTCCAGATCCGGGCCGTTGGCATGACCGGACACATGGTAAAGGCCGGAACTGTCATCGACCACATCCACACCCATTTCCGAGAACTGGTTGATAATGCGGATCACGCCTTTTTCATTGCCCGGGATGGTCTTGGAGGAGAACAGGAAGGTGTCGCCCTCCTTCAGCTCCAGCCCGCGGTATTTGCCGCGCGCCAGCTGTGCAGAGGCGGCGCGGCGCTCGCCCTGGCTGCCGGTTGTGATCAGCATCAGGTTGTCGCGCGGCACATTGTTGGCATCTTCGGGGCTGATCACCTTGGGGAAATCCACCAGCACGCCGGTTTCCGTCGCAGCCTCGATCATCCGGCGCATCGCACGGCCCAGCAGCACAATGGACCGCCCGGCCCGCACCCCGGCCTCGGCCAGGGTTTTCACCCGGGCAACGTTGGAGGCAAAGGTGGTGGCGGCAACCAGGCCCTTGGCTTCGGAAATCAGTTTGGTGATCTCATCCGGCAACTCTGATTCCGAGCGGCCCGGATGGGTCGAGAACACATTGGTGGAATCGCAGACCAGCGCCTGAATGCCGTCTTTGGCGATCTCTGCCCACATGTCCGGATCGAAAGGCTCCCCGACCAGCGGATTGGAGTCCAGCTTGAAATCGCCGGTATGCACCACCCGCCCTGCCGGGCTGTCGATCACCAGTCCGCCGCTTTCGGGGATGGAATGGCTCATCGGGGCGACGCCGATGGTGAAAGGGCCAAGTTTGGTCACTTCTGGCCAGGCCTGCACGATGTGCACGTTGGCCGGGTCGTGGCCTGCTTCCTCCATCTTGCGCCGGGCCAGGTTGGCGGTGAAGGCGCGGGCGTAAACCGGCACGTTCAGGCTGGAATACATATGGGCGATAGCGCCGATATGGTCTTCGTGGCCGTGGGTGACGAAAATCCCCTCCAGCCGGTCCACCCGCTCTTTCAGCCAGGTCATGTCCGGCATGATCAGGTCGACACCTGGGGTGGTGTCCATGTCGGGGAAGGTCACGCCCAGGTCGACCAGAATCAGGCGTTCCTTATCCTTCGGTCCGTAGCCGTAGACATAGGCGTTCATGCCTATTTCACCCGCCCCGCCGAGGGGCAGATAGATCAATCTTTCACTGCTCATGCGTCAGTACCATTATCCTTGTTGTATTTATGAATGATCTGCAGCCCATGCATGGTGAGGTCATCCTCAAATGCGTCAAACAGATCAGCGGATTGCTGGAACAAAGGCGCCAGCCCGCCTGTCGAGATTACTTTCATCGCTACGCCGCGTTCCGCTTTGATCCGGGTGCAGATCTCGCGGACGAGGCCGACATAGCCCCAGAACACGCCGGACTGCATGCAGGCGACGGTGTTGGTTCCGATGACATTTTCTGGTTTGGAAATGTCCACATGCGGCAGCGCGGCGGCGGCCTGATGCAGGGCTTCCAGGCTCAGGTTCACGCCTGGCGCAATTACCCCGCCGACATAGGCGCCGTCCTCGGCCACCACGTCGAACGTCGTTGCGGTGCCGAAGTCCACCACGATCAGATTGCCGCCGTGGGCGTCGAAACCGGATACCGTATTGACCAGCCGGTCGGGGCCAACGGCGGTGCCTTCGTCCACCCGCACCGCGACGGGCAGCAGGCAGCCGGGCTTACCCACCACCAGCGGCCGGGTGTTGAAATAGCGGTCCGCCAGAACCCGCAGATTGAACACCACGCGCGGCACAGTGGAGGAGATGATCATGTCGGTGATATCCGCCTCGATCCCCTGCAGCCGCATCAGCGTGTTCAGCCAGACAAAATACTGGTCAGCCGTGCGCTGCCAGTCGGTGGCGGTGCGCCACAGGCCGATGAACTTCTCGCCGTCGTAGATCGAGAAGACGGTATTGGTATTGCCGCAATCAACTGCCAGAAGCATTGCTGCCCCTTCCTAGAAATAGATGTCCGCAGCGGGAATGCTGACACGGCCCTTGGCGGTGTTTAGGACAAGGTTGCCGCTGCCGTCCACCGTTTCAAAGGTGCCTTCGGTTTCGGAGTTTGCAGTGCGGGCGGTGATCACCTCGCCCAGCTTGGCTGCGCGCGCCAGCCAGGCGGTGCGTATCGGCTCGAACCCGTAGGTGCTGAACTGTTGCTCAAAGCGGGCAAAGGCGTCGGCCACGGCTTCCAGAAACTCCTCGGGCGTGACCTGCACGCCGGTTTCCGATAGCAGCGATACCGGCCAGACCGCTCCGGGCTCCAGCCATTCCTTCATCGGGGTTTCCACCAGGTTGACGCCGATGCCGACAAACAGATGGTTGACCCCCTGCCCGTTGCCTGCGCTTTCCAGCAATATGCCGGCCAGTTTGCCGCCCTTCAGCAGCACGTCGTTGGGCCATTTCAGCGACAACCCCTCGCTGCGCCCCGTCACGGCGACGCAAGCGTCATAGACGGCAAGTGCGGCGACAAAGCTGCGCAGCGCGGCCTGGTCCGGGGCGCCCTCGGGCCGCATCACTAGAGTCGCGGCGAAATTGCCCTTTGGGTCCTTCCAGTCACGCCCCCGGCGGCCGCGCCCCTGGGTCTGGCGCAGCGCCAGGATCCATTCCGGGCCTGCCAGCTCACCCGCGATGCGGGACGCCTCGTTCAGGGTGCTGTCCACCTCGTCGAGCACCCGTTTTCCATATCCTGCTGGCCAGCTCATGTGTGCTCCTTAGATGCGGAAAGGCCCGGTCGCAAGACCGGGCCTTTTCAGCCTGCCTGAAAAGCAGATCAATTTACAAGGGTTGCTGCGGCGGCAGCCGCGGCGCCGTCGATGCCGAACTGGTAAACCACGCCAACCAGCATCAGCGCGGCAGAGGCCATCAGCGCCACGCCCAGGATCGGTGAGCCCTTGGCTTCAACGTCGTCCTCGCCAGTGCCGAAGTACATGTAGAAGACAATGCGGATGTAATAGAACGCACCGATGACTGAGGCCACGGCGGAGGCAATGACCAGCCCCATCAGCCCTGCATCAACACCCGCCTGCCAGACGCCGAGCTTGGCAAAAAAGCCCAGCATCGGCGGCACACCGGCCAGCGAGAACATCAGGATCAGCACCGCCAGCGCCTTGCCCGGCTCGCGGGAGGCAAACTGGTTCAGCGCCATGATGTCCGTGACCGGCTTGCCGTCCTTCTCCAGCATCAGGATGAAGGAGAAAGTACCGATGTTCATGGTGACGTAGATTGCAAGATACACCAGCATGGCGGTGACGCCCTGTTCAGTGCCCGCTGCGAGGCCGATCATCGCATAGCCCATATGGGCGATCGAGGAGAAGGCCATAAGGCGTTTGATATCGCGCTGGCCGATTGCCGCGATGGCGCCCAGGAACATCGACAGGACCGACAGCACGACGATGATCTGCTGCCAGTCTGCCACTGCACCGCCAAAGGCGTCATGCAGCACCCGGGCGAACAGACCCATCGCCGCCACCTTGGGCGCGGTGGCAAAAAAGGCCGTTACCGGCGTCGGCGCGCCCTCATACACATCCGGGGTCCACATGTGGAAGGGCACAGCAGAGACCTTGAACGCCAGGCCGGAAATCATGAAGACCAGGCCGAACAGCATGCCGATGGACATATGGCCCTGCTCTGCAACCTGGATGATGCCCGCGAACTGGGTGGTTCCGGCAAAGCCGTAGACCAGCGAGGCACCGTACAGTAGCAGCCCCGAAGACAGCGCGCCCAGCACGAAGTATTTAAGGCCCGCCTCGGTCGACTTGACGCTGTCGCGGCGCATGGCGGCCACGACATAGAGCGACAGCGACTGCAGCTCCAGCCCCATGTAAAGGGACATCAGGTCGCCGGCGGAGACCATCATCATCATGCCGACAGCGCTGAGCGCCACCAGGATCGGGTATTCAAACCGCAGCATGCCGCGGCGCGCCATGTAGTCCTGACCGATCAGCAGCACCGCAGCTGCACCCAGCAGCAGCGCCACCTTGGCAAAGCGGGCAAAGCCGTCATTGATGAACATGCCATTGAAGGCAGTCTGGGTCGCCGCCGGGCTTGCCGCGATCCAGAAGGCAAGTGCCGCCAGCAGCGCGGCAGTGCTCCAGACCAGCGGGGCGGCCAGTTTGTCCTTGCTGGTGTAGACCGCGCCCAAGAGCGCGCCCATTGCATAAAGTGCCAGAACGATCTCTGGCAGGACTACGGTAAGATCAGCTTGGATCATCTGCCTGATGCTCCCTTAATGCGAAGCAATCTGGGTGGCTGCCGAGGTGTCGGCCGCTGCCAGAGATTGGTTGAAGTTTGCAATCAGCGCCTCGGTCGAGGGGGCGATGATGTCGGTGACCAAAGACGGGTAGACGCCCAAGAGCAGGGTCATGACCACCAGCGGCGCAAAGACGAAACGCTCGCGGGCGGTCATGTCGCGGATGCCGGCCAGGCTGCCCTTGATCAGGTCGCCGAATACCACCCTGCGGTAAAGCCACAGCGCATAGCCGGCCGAGAAGATCACCCCGGTTGCCGCCACTGCAGTCACCCAGGTGTTTTTCTGGAAAGCGCCCATCAGGGTCAGGAATTCACCGACAAAACCAGAGGTGCCCGGCAGGCCGACGTTGCCCATGGTGAAGAACATGAACACAAGCGCATATGCGGGCATCCGGATCACCAGGCCGCCATAGGCCTCGATATCGCGGGTGTGCATCCGGTCATAGATCACCCCGACACACAGGAAGAGTGCTGCGGAGATGAAGCCATGCGACAGCATCTGGAAGATTGCGCCGTCGATACCCTGCTGGTTGGCGGCAAAGATGCCCATGGTGACAAAACCCATGTGCGCCACTGAAGAATAGGCAATCAGCTTCTTCATGTCTTCCTGCACAATCGCCACCAGCGAAGTGTAGACAACCGCGATGGCCGACATCCATAGGACCACATCGGTCATCACATCCGCACCCACCGGGAACATCGGCAGGCTGAAGCGCAGGAACCCGTAGCCGCCCATCTTCAGCAGGATCGCCGCCAGCACCACGGAGCCCGCGGTCGGCGCCTGCACGTGCGCATCCGGCAGCCAGGTGTGCACCGGCCACATCGGCATCTTCACCGCAAAGGAGGCAAAGAACGCCAGGAACATCAGCGTTTGAGCGCCGCCCACGACGTGAACCCCCAGCACGTCAAAGGACGCCGCCGAGAAACTGTGGGTCAGCAGGACCTCGATATCGGTGGTGCCGGCGTCCACATACATGAAGACCATTGCCACCAGCATCAGCACCGAGCCGAAGAAGGTATAGAGGAAGAACTTGAAGGAGGCGTAGATCCGCTCCTTGCCGCCCCAGATGCCGATAATCAGGAACATCGGAATGAGGCCCGCCTCGAAGAACAGGTAGAACAGCACCAGATCCAGCGCCATGAAGACGCCCAGCATCAGGGTCTCCAGCAGCAGGAAGGCAACCATGTATTCCTTCACCCGGTCAGTAACCGACCAGCTGGCCAGAATTGTCAGCGGCATGATGAAGGTGGTCAGCATCACGAACAGCACCGAGATGCCGTCAACGCCCATCTTGTACTTGAGGCCCAGGATCCAATCCCGGTCCTCGACGAACTGGAAGCCTGTGTTGGCGGGGTCGAACTCGAAATAGATGCCAAGGCTCACCAGAAAGGTGACCGTGGTGGCAAAGAGCGCAACAAACTTGGCGTTGCGCTGCGCCGCCTTGTCCTCGCCGCGCAGGAACAGGGCCAGAATGCCTGCTGCAAGCGCCGGGATGAAGGTGACAATAGAAAGGAGATTGTCCATCAGTGCGTTCCTCCGCCGATCGACATCCAGGTGACCAGGGCTGCGATGCCCAGCACCATCCAGAAGGCATAAGTGAAGATGTACCCGGACTGAGCGCGTCCGGCGAGGCGGGTGAAGAAGGGCACAACGCCCATGGCCAGGCCATTGAGGAAGCCGTCAATGGTGCCCCCATCGCCGCGTTTCCACAGGAAGCGGCCAATGGCCAAAGCGGGTTTCACGAAGATCACATTGTAGATCTCGTCAAAGTACCACTTGTTCAAGAGGAACAGATACAGCGGGCGCTGCTGCTCGGCCAGACGCTTGGGCAGCGACGGGTTCCAGATGTAGAACCACAGCGCCAGCACCAGGCCGCCCAGCATCGCCATGAACGGCGACAGCTTCACCCATTTCGGCGCCGCATGGGCATCCTCCAGGATGTGGTTGTCCTTGCCGATATAGATCGCGCCCTCGCCCGGCTGGCCGGCAAACACATAGTGATGCTCGCCTTCTGCCGCAGCGTCGCCATGCGAGGCTTCTTCGCCATGACCCTCGGCTTCGCCATGGGCGTCCGCCGCGGCCTCTGCCACCGGGATGCCGTAGAACTTGCCGACCTGATCGGCGTGGCCGAAGAAGCTGCTGTACCAGATCATGCCCGCGGTTATAGAACCCACCGCCAGCACGCCCAGCGGCACCAGCATGGTCCAGGGGCTTTCATGGGCGTGGTCGTGGGTGTGCTTGTCACCGCGTGCCTCACCATAGAAGGTCATGAACATCAGGCGCCAGGAATAAAACGAGGTCATGAAGGCCGCGATCACCAGCGCCCAGAAGCCGAACATCGAGCCGCCTGCATAGGCGCTTTCGATGATCGCATCCTTTGAGACGAAGCCGGCAAAGCCAACCCAGCCGCTCAGCGGGATGCCAACGCCGGTAATGGCCAAAGTGCCGATCATCATCGCGGCAAAGGTATAGGGGATCTTCTTGCGCAGCGCGCCATAGTTCCGCATGTCCTGTTCGTGATGCATCGCGTGGATCACCGAACCGGCTCCCAGGAACAGCATCGCCTTGAAGAAGGCGTGGGTGAACAGGTGGAACATCGCCGCCGAATACATGCCGACGCCAGCCGCCACGAACATGTAGCCCAGCTGCGAGCAGGTCGAATAGGCGATCACGCGCTTGATGTCGTTCTGCACCAGACCCACGGTTGCCGCAAAGAAAGCAGTCGCAGCACCCAGCACGGTGATGAAGGCCGCGGCCTCAGGCGCGAACTCGATCAGCGGCGACATGCGGCAGACCAGGAACACGCCCGCGGTCACCATGGTTGCGGCGTGGATCAGCGCCGACACCGGGGTCGGGCCTTCCATCGCGTCCGGCAGCCAGGTGTGCAGGATCAGCTGCGCCGATTTGCCCATCGCGCCGACAAACAGCAGGAAGGCAATCAGGTTCGCCGCGTTCCATTCAGACCACAGGAATGAGACCTGGGTTTCCGCCAGCGTGGGCGCCGCGGCAAATATGTCCGCCAAGTTGATGCTGTCGGTCAGGAAGAACAAGCCGAAGATCCCCAGCGCAAAGCCGAAGTCGCCGACGCGGTTGACGATAAAGGCTTTGATCGCCGCCGCATTGGCCGAAGGCTTGCGGTAGTAGAAACCGATCAGCAGATAGGAGGCGACGCCGACGCCTTCCCAGCCGAAGAACATCTGCACCAGGTTGTCGGAGGTCACCAGCATCAGCATCGCGAAGGTGAAGAACGACAGATACGCAAAGAAGCGCGGTTTGTAGCTTTCGCCCTCTTTCCACTGCGGGTCATGGTCCATGTAGCCGAAGGAATAGAGATGCACCAGCGACGACACCGTGGTGATCACGATCAGCATGATCGCGGTCAGCCGGTCCAGGCGGATCGCCCAGTCGGTCGACAGGGTGCCGCTTTCGATCCAGCGCAGGATCTGGATGGTTTCCGTCTGTCCGTCAAAACTCAGGAAGGTGATCCAGCTGAGCAGCGCTGCCAGGAACAGCAGCGCCGTGGCGGTCACGGTGGCGGCTTTCTCGCCGATGAATTTCCAGCCGAAGCCGCAGATCACGGCCCCCGCCAGCGGGGCAAAGAGGAGGATGGTTTCCATGGTTCTTCAGCCCTTCATCACGTTGACGTCTTCGACAGCAATGGTGCCGCGGTTGCGGAAGAAGCAGACCAGGATCGCAAGGCCAATGGCGGCCTCGGCGGCGGCCACGGTCAGCACGAACAGGGTAAAGACTTGCCCCACCAGATCGCCCAGGAAACTGGAGAAAGCCACCAGGTTGATGTTCACCGCCAGCAGCATCAGTTCGATGCTCATCAAAAGGATGATTACGTTTTTGCGGTTCAGGAAGAGCCCGAAGATGCCGATGACAAACAGCGTCGCCGCGACGGTCAGATAATGTTCAAGTCCGATCATGTGCTCACAGCCCCTGCCCCGGTTTCACATCCCTAAGCTCCATCGCCACGGCCGGGTCGCGCATCATCTGGGCAACCACGTCCTGGCGCTTGACGTCCTGGCGGTGGCGCAGGGTCAGCACAATCGCGCCGATCATCGCCACCAGCAGGATCAGGCCAGACAGCTGGAACAGAAGGAAATATTGATCATAGATAATGAGGCCAAGCGCCTCGGTGTTGTGGCGGTCGGCGGGCACCGGGTTGGCCAGCAGTTCCGGCGCCTTGTGGGCGGTTTCCCAGACTCCGAAAGCCATCACAAACTGCATCAGGATCACCAGGCCGATCAGCAGCGCCAGCGGCATGTATTTCGCCATCTCCGCCTTCAGCGCGGCAAAATCCACGTCCAGCATCATCACCACAAACAGGAACAGCACAGCGACCGCGCCTACGTAGACGATGACCAGCAGCATGGCGACGAATTCGGCGCCCAGCAGCACAAACAGTCCGGCCGAGGAAAGGAAGGCCAGGATCAGCCACAGCACCGAATGCACCGGCTGGCGGCTGATCACGGTGAACAGCCCGCCGGTGATGGCGCTGACGGCGAAGAGGTAGAAGGCAAAAACGCTCATGTCTCATCGTCCTTGTTGTCGTCCATGACCGTCTGCGCCAGATCCAGCGCCCGGTTCATGGCCGGAATGCCGGCAAAGACCGACATCTGTCCGATCGTTTCCACGATCTCTTGTTTCCTGGCGCCCGCCGCAAGTGCGTGGCGCACGGTCTGGCGCACGGCACTGTCAGCCTGCGCGCCCTGCATTGTCAGCCCGGCCAGAGTCAGCAGCAGCCGGGTCTTGGCATCCAGCCCGTCTTTGTTGACGGTGTTGCCGAACATCATTTCCATGACCTCTTTGGGCATGGTGGGCCACAGCGCCTCGAACTCCTTGAAGGCCTCGGTCGGCGAGAAGTTTTCCAGCGCCGGATTGAAGGCCTTGGCCATCTCCTGCGCCTGGGTCTGCATCTGGGCCATCATGGCCTCGAAAGGGTTCTTGGGATCAGTCATCGGTACGGCGCATCAATTTCAAGGTTGCGGGCAATCTCGGCTTCCCAGCGTTCGCCGTTCGCCAGCAGCTTGTCCTTGTCGTAGAACAGCTCCTCGCGGGTCTCAGTCGCGAATTCGAAATTCGGGCCTTCGACGATGGCATCTACCGGGCAGGCTTCCTGGCAGAAGCCGCAGTAGATGCATTTGGTCATGTCGATGTCATAGCGGGTGGTGCGGCGGCTGCCGTCCTCGCGCGGTTCCGCGTCGATGGTGATCGCCTGCGCCGGGCAGACCGCCTCGCACAGCTTGCAGGCAATGCAGCGCTCTTCGCCATTCGGATAACGGCGCAGCGCGTGCTCGCCGCGGAAACGGGGCGACAGCGGGCCCTTTTCGTGCGGGTAGTTCAGGGTGGCCTTGGGGGCAAAGAAATACTTCAGCCCAAGTTTGAAGCCGACCCAGAAATCCTGCAGCAGGAAGTATTTGGCGGCGCGGGTGTAGTCGATTTGGGTCATTGCGGAGCCATTTCGTCATCAAGCCGGGTTGCGCCGGCGTTTCCGTGGCTGTGCCACTTGGTTTCATAGTCGCTTTGCAGCACCAGGTCCTTCATTGCTGAATCGCTGGTCTTTTCGATTTCATAATAGAGGTACATGCGCCCCTCCGGTATTTTGCCCTTCAGCCGCATCCGCTTGCCGGTCTCGGCAGGGTCCTGGAACTCAATATGATAGTCGCCTCCGCGCGGCCGTTTGTGGATGCCGCGGCAGTCATGCACGGTGCAGCCGCAGTTGCGACCCCAGAAGGTCCAGACCAGTTCGGGATTGAACTGGTAGATGCCATGCGCAGGCCAGCCATTGAACCCGTTTGCGGAAATGAACCGCCCGCCCGGTTTCAGCATCCGGAACACCGTTTCCAGCGCCATCGGCACGTTGAAGACATGCTCGATTGTGCCGCCGTCGAATATCAGATCGAACTGCCCTTCCAGCTCGGCAGCCACCGGGCGGTTCAGGTCATGAAGAATGGTTGCGCCTTCATAGTCGGAAAAGTCCATCGTTTCCATGTCGCCGAACCCCAGCTTTCGCATCAAGGTTTCGCAGTACCCGTCCTCCTGCAGCAGCTCCGTATGGGTCAGATCGAGCCCCTTCTTGCGCAGGATCCGGTTAAACTTGTGTTTGATATGATCCTCCACCCGGAAGGAATGGCGCCCAAGCATAAGCGTCCGGCCTTCCGGCTGGAAACGGGCCGACAAGTCGGCCAGCCGTTCAAAGAGCTCGATATCGACGCCCATTGCTGATCAGCCCCCCACGGTCCAGCGGGCGAAGATGCCCCAGAACCAGTCGAATTTTGCAGCAAAGGACACGAAGACCACCCAGGCCAGCGAGAACGGCAGGAAGACTTTCCAGCCCAGGCGCATCAGCTGGTCGTAGCGGTAGCGCGGGGTGATCGCCTTGACCATCGCGAAGAGGAAGAAGAAGAACGCCATCTTGGCGACCATCCACAGCACGCCATCGGGCAGGCCCGGGATCGGCGACAGCCAGCCGCCGAAGAACAGCAGCGAGGTCAGCGCGCACATCAGGAAGATGGCGATATATTCACCGGCCATGAACAGCAGGAACGGCGTCGCCGAGTATTCCACCTGGTAGCCCGCAACCAGCTCCGATTCCGCTTCCGGCAGGTCGAAGGGCGGGCGGTTGGTTTCTGCCAGCGCCGAGATGAAGAACAGGAACACCATCGGGAAATGCGGGATCCAGTACCAGTTCAGAAGGCCCAGATCGCCATCCTGCGCGCGCACGATGTCGCCAAAGTTCATCGAACCGGTGGAGATGATGATGCCGATGATGATCAGGCCCAGCGATACTTCGTAGGAGATCATCTGAGCGGCGGAGCGCAAGCTGCCGAGGAACGGGTATTTCGAGTTCGACGCCCAGCCGCCCATGATCACGCCGTAGACCTCAAGCGAAGAAACCGCAAAGACATAAAGAATGGCGACGTTGATGTCTGACAGCACCCAGCCGTCGTTGAACGGGATCACCGCCCAGGCGATCATCGCCAGCACAAAGGAGGTCAGCGGTGCAAGGATAAAGACCGGGCGGTCGGCGCCGGCCGGGATCACCACTTCCTTGACCACATATTTCAGCGCGTCGGCCACCGATTGCAGCAGGCCGAAGACACCCACCACATTCGGCCCCCGGCGCATCTGGACCGCGGCCCAGATCTTGCGGTCCCCGTAGACGAGGAACAGGAGCGAGATCATCACAAAGGCAACAACTGCAAGCACTTGCGCCAGGATCAGAACAGCGATGCCGCCTGGAGTGTTAAAGAAATCAGCCATAGGTCCTCACACCGTCGGTATTCCGTTTGCCGCGCAATCCGCGACCACGACTTCGGCGTCGATGGTGCGCAGCCCGCGCGGCAGAGAGGGCGAAATCAGATAAACCGCATCAGCGGTCCGGCTGCCCCCTGCCTGTTTCATTGTTGTGCGCACATGGCGCGCAAACCCGTAACCCCGGATCAGCGCGTATTGCGCGGCGGCACATTCCGCATAGTTATCGAGGTCTTCCTGCACGGTTGCGCCGCGCATAGAGACGTGAAATTGCACCAGATCGCCCTCCAGCAGGCTGGTTTCCACCCCTTCATGGATCGGGGCAGGCCGCTCCCCTTCGCTGCCGGGCGCCATTGCACAGGCGGCCAGCAGGAAGGGCGTTATGAGGGCAAAGCGGATCATTCGGCGGCCAGTTTCCCGGTTTCGCGGGCTTTCACGCCTGCCGACAGTTCCGCCATCAACTGGGATGCGCGGGCGACCGGGTTGGTCAGGTAGAAATCCTTTACCGCGGGCAGGAAGTCTGCCTTGCCGAGCTTGTCCAGCTCCAGCGCGTCGCCTGTTTTTTCAGCCACTTCGTCGATCCTGGCCAGATGAGGCACTTCGGAAACCAGCGCTTGGCGCAACTGCGCCAGAGAGTCATAGCCCAGCTTGGCATCAACTTCGGCGCTGAGGGCGCGCAGGATGGCCCAGTTTTCCTTGGCTTCACCCGGAGCGAACGCTGCACGCATCGCCAGCTGCGGACGGCCTTCGGTATTTACAAACAACCCGTTTTCTTCGGTATAGGCAGCACCCGGCAGGATCACGTCAGCACGGTGTGCGCCGCGGTCACCGTGGGACCCCTGATAGATCACGAAGGCGCCTGCGTCGATTTCGACCTCATCCGCGCCAAGGTTATAGATCACTTCGGCGCCGTCGATGGCTGCTTCCATGCCGCCTTCGGTGACAGCCCCCACATCCATTGCCCCCACACGGGACGCAGCAGTGTGCAGGATCAGCAGTTTGCCGTTGGTGCGTTCGGCCGCGTGCATGGCATGAGCCAGAACGGCAAGCCCGTCCGCTTCGCGCAGAGCGCCCGCACCCACGACAATCACCGAGGGCTTTTCCAGGATGTCGCTGAACTCGTGCTTTTCCAGACCGGCAAGCGCGTCGCGCCCTGCCCCCATCTGGAACACTTCATAGGTCAGATCCGCCGGCTGCCCGATATTGCCGATCTTCGCACCATTCAGCCAGGCCTTGCGGATGCGCGCATTCAGCACCGGGGCTTCATCACGCGGGTTGGTGCCGACCAACAGAATGTATTCGGCGCTGTCGATGTCTTCGATGGCCGCGGTGCCGGCATAACCCGCCCGGTTGCCGATCGGCAGGCGGGCGTTGTCGGTGCGGCATTCCACCTTGCCGCCCAGGCTCTCGACCAGCTGTTTCAGTGCAAAGGCTGCCTCAACCGGGGCCAGATCGCCGATCAGGCCGGCAACTTTCTTGCCCTTCATGGCATTGGATGCGGCAGACAGCGCTTCCGGCCAGGAGGCTGGTTTCAGCTTGCCATCGACACGCACATAAGGGCGGTCAAGGCGCTGGCGGCGCAGCCCGTCCCAGACAAAGCGGGTTTTGTCGCTGATCCATTCCTCGTTCACGCCGTCATGGTTGCGCGGCAGAATCCGCATCACTTCACGGCCTTTGGTGTCAACGCGGATGTTCGATCCCAGCGCGTCCATCACATCGATGGTCTCGGTCTTGGTCAGCTCCCAAGGCCGTGCGGTGAAGGCATAAGGTTTCGACGTCAGCGCGCCAACCGGGCAAAGGTCGATGATATTGCCCTGCAGATTCGATTGCAGCGTCTGGTTCAGGTAGGAGGTGATCTCTGCATCCTCGCCGCGCCCGGTCTGGCCCATCTGAGTGATGCCGGCCACTTCGGATGTAAAACGCACACAGCGGGTGCAGCTGATGCAGCGGGTCATTGCGGTGCCGACCAGCGGGCCGAGATCCAGATCATCCACCGCACGCTTGGCTTCCTTGAAGCGACTGTCAGAGATGCCATAGGCCATTGCCTGGTCCTGCAGATCGCACTCGCCGCCCTGATCGCAGATCGGGCAATCCAGCGGGTGGTTGATCAGCATGAACTCCATCACGCCTTCGCGGGCTTTCTTGACCATCGGCGAATTGGTTTTCACCTGCGGCGCCTGGCCTTCGGGACCGGGGCGCAGGTCGCGCACCTGCATCGCGCAGGAGGCGGCGGGTTTCGGCGGGCCGCCGACAACTTCAACAAGGCACATGCGGCAGTTGCCGGCAATCGACAGGCGCTCGTGGTAGCAGAAGCGCGGGATCTCGACACCCGCCTCCTCACAGGCCTGGATCAGGGTCATCGCCCCTTCCACCTCGATCTCGGTTCCGTCAATGTTGATCTTGCGGAGGTCAGACATGGTCTATTTCGCCCTCAGTAACACGCCGATCGCGCTGTTCTTTTCGATTTCCGCGCGGCCGTAGGCGCAGAAGGTTTCCGGTTGTTCATACGAGACGCCGTTCTGCGCCAGCAGCCGCTCGCCCTTGGCACGCATACGGGCCTTCTCGGCATCCGAATCGATGTAGGCCCGGATTTCCGTGTCCGAGTATCCCAGCTCATTCGCCCGTGCTTTGAGCCGGCGCAACTCGCCCAGCCCCTTGAAGTAGCGCGGCGCAAGGCGGTCGCAGTGGTCAGAGACTTCCTTGGCCATGGCCACCGCAAACAAGGGGTCTTCGATTTCGGCGACATCGCGCAGCGACGGTTTGGCCAGTGCCGAAACCGGCAGGGCAACAAAGGCAGACAGAGCAACAGCAATCAGGGCACGCATGGCAAAGAACTCCTTCAGTTTGAAGCTCCCACTGCTCAAGCGCGCGGCGCTGCTATTCAATAGCAGCCGGGCCGGCCAGCCCTGATATGCTGGAAATCCGCTCACGGTGTGCAAGTTCCCTGGAAAGTGGCCTTGCCGTCGGTCAGTGTCAGCTGCGCATCCTGATCGGCCGGGTCCACCGCCCAATCGATTTTGGACGAGCCGTAGTTCACAACGCAATAGGTGGTGCCGGCATGTGCAGCAGCCTCGCGCGCACCTGTGACAGAGCGCTCCGCCCCCTTGATTTCGATTGAGAAATCAGCGCGGTTCACCTTCTTGTCCACCGGCTTGGCCTTGGCCTTGAACGGGACGCCGTCATACAGTTCCCTGTTCTTATTGGTGGTGCTGGAGCCGCAGGCTGTGACCAGCGCCGCAACTGCCAAACAAGCCATCGGCACAGCCACCCGGTATGTCGTTAGAATTTTCAAAATACTGCCACCAAAGTCAAAATTGCTAAGCCGCCCATACAGGACCAGCCAATCACATAAAAAACCGACCGCAACCCGCCATGCGGTTTGCCGCTGCCGCGAAGATGGATGAGGATCATGATCACCCGCGACACCAGCACAAGCGAGGCCAGAAAATTCACCCAGAACGGTGCAGTGCCTGCCAGGATCGCCGCCAGTGTCACCGTCAGGAAAGCCGGCAGCGTCTCGCAGCCGTTCAAATAGGCCCGGTTCAGCCGGTACGCCTTCTCCGCGTAATCCTCCTGCGGTGTGGCGCCGGGGGCAAGACCTGCCTTCTGCTTAGCCAGCGCCGAAAACGGCGACAACGCCAGGGTGATCAGGGTAAAGATCACCAGCGCAGCCAAAGCGTGGGAATATGCGGCGAAGGCTTCCATCAGTTATTCCGCCGCCATCGCGCCCATGCGGCCCGTTTTCTGGGCCTTGATGCGGTCTTCGATTTCTTCGCGGAAGTTCTTGATCAGGCCCTGGATCGGCCAGGCGGCCGCGTCGCCAAGGGCACAGATGGTGTGGCCTTCGACCTGTTTGGTCACGTCCCACAGCATGTCGATCTCTTCCAGTTCCGCCTCGCCCTTCACCAGACGGTCCATGACCCGCATCATCCAGCCCGTGCCTTCGCGGCAGGGGGTGCACTGTCCGCAGCTTTCGTGCTTGTAGAACTTGGACAGGCGCCAGATCGCCTTGATGATGTCGGTCTGCTTGTCCATCACGATCACCGCCGCGGTGCCAAGACCCGAGCCCAGCTCGCCGCGCAGGTAGTCAAAATCCATGATCGCATCGCGCATGTTCTCGCCGCGCACGCATGGCACCGAAGAGCCGCCGGGGATCACGGCCAAGAGATTGTCCCAGCCGCCGCGGATGCCGCCGCAATGCTTTTCGATCAGCTCCTCGAAACCAATCGACATCGCCTCTTCCACCACGCAGGGGTTGTTGACGTGACCGGAGATCGCAAACAGCTTGGTGCCTGCGTTGTTCTGGCGGCCAAAGCCTGCAAACCAGTCGGCACCGCGGCGCAGGATGGTGGGCACAACGGCGATGGATTCCACGTTGTTCACAGTGGTCGGACAGCCGTAAAGGCCCGCACCTGCCGGGAACGGCGGCTTCATCCGGGGCATGCCCTTCTTGCCTTCCAGGCTCTCGATCAGGGCTGTTTCCTCGCCGCAGATATAGGCCCCTGCCCCGTGGTGCAGAAAGACATCGAAATCCCAGCCGGAGCCGGCTGCGTTCCGGCCCAGCAAGCCCTTATCGTAGCATTCGTCGATTGCCGCTTGCAGCGCCTCGCGCTCGCGGATGTATTCGCCACGAAGATAAATGTAGCAGGTATGCGCGTTCATCGCGAAGGAGGCGATCAGCGCGCCCTCGATCAGCGTATGCGGATCATGGCGCATAATCTCGCGGTCCTTGCAGGTGCCCGGCTCGGATTCATCGGCGTTGATCACCAGATAGGCCGGGCGGCCATCGCTTTCCTTGGGCATGAAGGACCACTTGAGGCCGGTCGGGAAGCCCGCGCCGCCACGGCCGCGCAGGCCGCTGTCCTTCATCGTCTGAATGATCCAGTCGCGGCCCTTCTTAACGAGACCCGCGGTGCCGTCCCAGTGGCCGCGCGCCTTGGCGCCTGCCAAAGTACGTTCGTGCATCCCGTAAAGGTTGGTAAAGATCCGGTCCTGATCCTTCAGCATGTGTGCCTACCTTTGGCTGTCCTGACGCATGCGCCAGAGTTGAAATATGTTGACCAAGGCATAGATCATGCCTGCCAGCGCGGCGAAGTCGAACAGCAAGGCATAGCGCCCCGGCAGCCCCAGCATGGGGCCGATGAACAGCGACACGGCAATCCACAGCAAAATGGTCCCGGCAATCACAAGCGCGATATGCCGGCCCTTTGCAGCGATAGCCTGGTCCTGTTCCTTGCTCATCTGTTCCCTATCACCTGGGCGCGGTCCCTGCGGGCCGCTGCCCGTTATTGGTCGTTTTCGTAGATGCCTTCGGCCTTGGCGCGTTTGGCAAATTCGGTCTCGTCACCCACCTGCAGGCGCTTGGCCTGTTCGATCCAGCCGTCGCGGGTGATGCGGCCCTTGAACTTGAGCCGCGCATCAACCCAGGCAACCTCGGCTTCGGTCCAGTCAGCGATCTGTTCGAAGTGAAAGAAACCCAGCTCATTCAGTTTTTCTTCCAGCTTCGGGCCGACGCCCTTCAAAAGCTTCAGATCATCCGGCAGGCCGCCCAGGGCTTCTTTCAGCACCATCGGCTGGCTTTCTTCCGCCGGAGCATCCTCAGCATCTGCTGCTGCACCTTCCGGCGATGCAGGTTCAACCGAAGCGGCTTTCTTAGGCGCGGCCTTGGCCGCTTCCTCCGCCTGTTTGACCGCAGGTTTGGGAGCTTCCGGAGCCTTGGGCGGCACATCCGCTGCGGCGCGGCCAGCAACAACACCGTCCTTGCCGACCCAGGGGGTCAGCAGCGGCACTTCATCCCCCTGGATGCGCTTGACGCCGTCCTTGATGTCGGTCGACAGTTGCACGCTTGCATTGTACTGGGTTTTGCCGCTGTCGAAATCAGTCAGCGAGGTCAGGCCTGATTTCGGCTCAGCAGCATAGCGCCCGTTCTGCGGGCCGGGTGTAACCGCTTTGCCAGCGGCCAAATCGTCAAGCAGCCGGGTAAAGCTCTCAACCGTCAAGTCTTCGTAATAGTCCTTGCCGATCTGGGCCATAGGCGCATTGGTGCAGGCGCCCAGGCATTCGACCTCTTCCCAGGAGAACTTGCCGTCCGCCGACAGGGTGTGCGGCTTTTCAGCAATCTTTTCCTTGCAGACTGCAACCAGATCCTCGGCCCCGCAGATCATGCAGGAGGTGGTGCCGCAGATCTGGATATTGGCAACAGACCCGGTCGGTTGCATCTGAAACATGAAATAAAAGGAAGTGACTTCCAGCACCCGGATGTAGGCCATGCCCAGCATATCGGCGATGTGCTCGATTGCGGGTTTGGTAACCCAGCCTTCCTGCTCCTGCGCGCGCCACAACAGCGGTATAACCGCCGAAGCCTGGCGGCCTTCGGGATATTTGGTGATCTGCGCCTCGGCCCAGGCCTGGTTGGCCGGAGTGAAGGCAAAGCTGTCGGGTTGTTCTGAGTGGAGACGGCGCAGCATCAGATCACCTTTTGGTGGGCGTTGCCCGCTCGGATGCCTCCGGCGGGAGTATTTTTGAAAAGATGAAACAGGGCAGGCAGTTTCAACGGTCAATCTCCCCGAACACGACATCCATTGTGCCGATGATGGCGGCGACGTCGGCCAGCTGGTGGCCGCCGGCCACATGGTCCATCGCCTGCAGGTGCAGGAACCCGGGCGCGCGGATCTTGGAGCGGTAGGGTTTGTTGGACCCGTCTGCCACCAGGTAGACGCCAAACTCGCCCTTGGGGGCCTCGACGGCGGCGTAAACTTCGCCTGCCGGGACGTGGAAGCCTTCAGTGTAGAGCTTGAAGTGATGGATCAGGCTTTCCATCGAAGTCTTCATATCGCCGCGCTTGGGCGGGGACAGCTTGCCGCGGGCCATCACGTCGCCGGTGGCCTCGCGCAGCTTGGCAATCGCCTGGCGGATGATAGAGGTCGACTGGCGCATCTCTTCCATGCGGCAGAGGTAGCGGTCGTAGCAGTCACCGTTTTTGCCGACGGGCACCTGGAACTCGAACTCATCATAGCATTCATAGGGCTGCGCGCGGCGCAGGTCCCAGGCGAGGCCGGAGCCGCGCACCATGACGCCGGAGAAGCCGTATTGCTGGATCTCTTCCTCGGTCACCACGCCAATGTCGCAGTTGCGCTGCTTGAAGATGCGGTTTTCGGTCAAGAGGCCGTCGATGTCGTCCAGAACCTTGGGGAATTCCAGCGCCCAGAGGTCGATATCGTCCAGCAGATCATCCGGAAGATCCTGATGCACGCCGCCCGGGCGGAAGTACGCCGCATGCAAGCGCGCGCCGCAGGCGCGCTCGTAGAACACCATCAGCTTTTCGCGCTCTTCAAAGCCCCACAGCGGCGGGGTCAGCGCGCCGACATCCATCGCCTGCGTGGTGACGTTCAAAAGGTGGTTCAGCACCCGGCCGATTTCCGAGTACAGCACCCGGATCAGCTGGCCGCGGCGGGGAACCTCGACACCGGTCAGCTTTTCGATGGCCAGGCACCAGGCGTGTTCCTGGTTCATCGGCGCCACGTAGTCGAGGCGGTCGAAATACGGCAGGTTCTGCAGGTAGGTGCGGCTTTCCATCAGCTTTTCGGTGCCACGGTGCAGCAGGCCGATATGCGGATCGCAGCGCTCGACGATCTCGCCGTCGAGTTCGAGCACCAGACGCAAAACCCCATGCGCCGCAGGGTGCTGCGGGCCGAAGTTGATGTTGAAGTTGCGGATCTTCTGCTCGCCGCTCAGCGCGTCAACGCTGCCGTCATCGAATTTGGAGCCGTCCATCATTTGCGGGCCTCCATGCGTTTAACAGTGACGATGCCATAATTTGTGGCATCGTAAGATTTTTTAAAAAGGGGCAGAGCCGCGCCCAGCATGGCCGCACAGCCTGCCAGCAAGGTTCCCACTTCAGCCAGAGGTTCAAACCACATCAGTTTGCGCCCTCCTTCTCGTCACCGGGCAGGATATACTCGGCACCTTCCCACGGGGACATGAAATCGAACTGGCGGTATTCCTGCACCAGCTTCACCGGCTCATAGATCACGCGCTTTTGCGCCTCGTCATAGCGAACCTCGGTATAGCCGGTGGTCGGGAAATCCTTGCGCAGCGGATAGCCGCGGAAGCCGTAGTCGGTCAGGATCCGGCGCAGGTCCGGGTGACCCGAGAACAGGATGCCGAACATGTCATAGACTTCCCGCTCGAACCAGTTGGCCGAAGGGTGCACATCGACGATCGAGGGCACCATTTCATCCTCGCGCACAGCAGCCCGCAGGCGGATGCGCTGGTTCCGGTACATCGACAGGAAATGATAGACCACGTCGAACCGCTTGGCGCGGTCCGGGTAGTCCACCGCAGTGATGTCTACCAGGGTTGAAAACTTGCAGTTGGCGTCTGATTTCAAGAACTCCACCAGACCGGCGATATTCGAAGGCGTGACGTCAATGTTCAGCTCGTCAAAGGAGACGTCCCAAGCGACCACGCAGTCGGGGCGTTTGGCTTCGATCTGGGCGCCGAGTTCGTTCAGTGCTTCAGTCATGTTCTTGCGCCCCTCTTAGCGTACCAGAGTGCCGGTGCGGCGGATCTTGCGCTGCAGCTGCATCAGGCCATACAGCAGCGCCTCAGCCGTCGGCGGGCAGCCGGGCACATAGACGTCGACCGGCACAACCCGGTCGCAGCCGCGCACCACGGAATAGCTGTAGTGGTAATAGCCGCCGCCGTTGGCGCAGGACCCCATCGAGATCACATACCGCGGCTCGGGCATCTGATCATAAACCTTGCGCAGGGCCGGCGCCATCTTGTTGGTCAGGGTGCCCGCAACAATCATCACATCCGACTGGCGCGGCGAGGCCCGCGGCGCGATGCCGAACCGTTCGGCGTCATAACGCGGCATCGAGGTGTGCATCATCTCAACCGCACAACAGGCCAGACCAAAGGTCATCCAGTGCAGCGAGCCGGTACGGGCCCAGTTGATGATATCTTCTGCCGACGTCAGCAGGAATCCTTTGTCCTGCAGTTCAGCATTGAGGGCCTGAGTGACAACTTCCTTGTCCACACCGGCGGTGTTGGCTCCGGTCATCACTGCCATTCCAGCGCCCCTTTCTTCCATTCATAGGCAAAGCCGATGGTCAGCACGCCGAGGAACACCATCATCGACCAGAACCCTGTATCGCTGATATCCTTGAAACCGACGGCCCAGGGAAACAGGAATGCGATTTCCAAGTCAAAAATGATGAAGAGAATCGACACCAGATAGAACCGGACATCGAATTTCATGCGGGCATCATCAAAGGCATTGAAGCCGCACTCATAGGCGCTGACCTTTTCCGGGTCCGGGTTGCGGACTGCCAGCACAACGGCTGCCAGGATAAGGACAATGCCCAAACCTGCCGCAACGGCCAGGAAAACCAGGATCGGCAGGTATTCCCTCAACATCTCTTCCAAGAGCAGCTCCTTTTCCCGGCGGTTTCCCGCGCGACGTCAATTGGCGTGTTGATTTGCCACGTGCATACCCCCCCGCCCCCACAGCGTCAACTAAAGCAAGGTTAATCTACAAGGGTTTGTGACAGGAAAAAGCACAGCCGCAACATGCACATAATTCCCTAGTTATTTCATAAAGAAAGCGGCCGCAGCAAAACCGCGGCCACCATCAAAACGTGACTCATCCTTATTGGTTTTCAACTTTGCCAGGCGGGCTTGCGCTTTTCAAAGAATGCGCCGATGCCTTCCCGCGCCTCGTCGCCTTCCCAACAGGCCACAAGCGCCTTGATTGTATGGTCAATCACAGCGTCATCAAGTTGCGGCCCCAGATCGCGAGCCAGCTTTTTGGCGGCAGAGACGGCACCGGGCGCGCAGTTCAGATAGGGGGCCACTTCCGCCTCAACTGCCTCTGACAGCTGATCGGCGGGCACGGCCTTGGCCAGCAGTCCAAGCTCCACCGCTTCCGCCGCGCCGAACAGACGCGCCGACATGAATACCCGCCGTGCTTTGGCTTCGCCCATGCGGGCGATCACATAAGGGCCGATAGTGGCGGGAATCAGTCCCAGCTTGGTCTCGGTCAGGCCCATCTTCAGATGGTCCGCACCAATGGCCACGTCGCAGACCGACGCCATGCCGACACCGCCGCCAAAGGCATTGCCCTGCACCGCGCCGATCAGCGGCTTGGGCAATGTGTTAAGCGCCATCAGCATCTCCGCCAGAACCCGCGCCTCGCGCGCCCGGGTTCCGGCATCGGCATCCATCTGCGCCCGCATCCAGCCCAGGTCACCGCCTGCGCAAAAGCTCTTACCGGCACCGGTCAGCACCACCACACGCACGGTCTCGTCTTCGGCTAGGCGTTTCGCCGCCAGGGTCAGCTCCTGCAGCATCCGGCCGGACAAGGCGTTGTGCTTCTCCGCCCGGTTCAGGGTCAGGGTGCAGACTCCACGGCTGTCGGTGTCCAGAGTGATTGTCTCAAACATCTTGCTTCTCCGCTGAATTCTATTGCAGGCCGCGCATGGAACGAGCCAGTGCCGCGGCCTCTGCCAGCACATCGGCGTCCAGCCCTGTATCATAGCCCAACTCGGTCAGACGCTTGTGCACCGCTTCCGTCGCCACGTTGCCTGCGGCCCCCGGCGCATAGGGGCAGCCGCCCAAACCGCCCACGGCAGCATCGAACACCCGCACGCCCTGCGCCAGCGAAGCCTCTATATTGTCGAGCGCCCGGCCCGCGGTGTCGTGGTAGTGGCCCGCCAGCTGTGCCGCAGGGACCCGTGCGGTGACGGCGCTCAGCATTGCGGTGATCGCCTCAGGAGTCCCCTGCCCGATGGTGTCGCCCAGCGAGATCTCATAGCAGCCGAGAGCGTACAGCCGATCGGCCACCACCGCCACTTTTTCCGGCGCGGTGGCGCCGTCGTAAGGACAGTCGGTCACACAGGACACATAGCCCCGCACCGGCAGCCCGACCCTTTTGGCAGCGTCCAGAATGGGCAGAAAGCGGGTGATGCTTTCCTCGATCGTGGCGTTGATATTGGCCTTGGAAAATCCTTCGGAAGCCGAAGCGAAGACTGCAATCTCATCTGCATTGGCGGCCACCGCATCCTCGTAGCCGCGCATGTTGGGGGTCAGCGCCGCATAGCGGACGCCGGGCGCGCGGGTGATGCCCGCCAGAACTTCTGCGCTGCCCGCCATCTGCGGCACCCATTTGGGCGAAACAAAACTCGCCACCTCGATCCGCTTGAACCCGGCGCGGCTGAGGCAATCCGTCAGCGCAACCTTCTCCGCCACCGGGATCTCACGCTTTTCATTCTGCAGCCCGTCACGCGGGCCGACCTCGAAGATCTCGGCAAATTCGCCCATGGAATGCCCCTTCGGCTTCATCTTTTCAAAAATACTCAAACCGGGCCGGGAACGGCAAACGCGCCGCCCCGGACCCGGGTCAAGCGCCTTCTTCTTCCAGCCGCACCAGCGCCGCGCCAGCTTCGACCTGATCGCCGCTCGAGGCCAGCACTTCAGCCACCACACCGTCGCGCGCGGCCAGCAGAGAATGCTCCATCTTCATCGCTTCCAGAATGGCGAGCCGGTCGCCCTCTTTCACAGCCTGGCCTGCCTCGGCAAAGACCGCCTTCACGAGGCCCGGCATCGGTGCTTCGATCACATTGCTGTCGCCGCCCGCTGCCGCATCGCGGTCCAGCGGGTCAATCGCGGTGAACTCCAGCCCGTAGGCATCATGCACGGTGATCAGGGACCCCGACTGCGAAACCGCTGGCATCCGGCGCTCATCAATCCGCCACTGACCCTGACTGCGTTCCGCCACCACGGTTTCGCCATCAATGGTCCACAGCTGCCGGTCCGGCCCGTCCACCTGCACATCGGCGGTGAACTCCTCGCCCGCATGGGACAGGGTAACGGCCCGGTGCAAGGGCGCCCAGAGGGTGAAGCCGGTGTTAGGTGCAGCCTCCACCAGATCCAGCGCCACCATGCCGGCCGCCGCCTTATGGCGCAGTTCCACCTCCGGTACCGCGGTCAGCGCGTCCAGATCGCGCGCAATCAGGCCGGTGTCCACCTCGCCCTCCGCAAAGCCTTCATGCGCCGCCAGTGCGCCAAGGAAGGCAAGGTTGGTGACGGTGCCGCCAACTTGCGTTTCTTCCAGCGCGCGCGCCAGCCGCGACAGCGCCACTTTGCGGGTGGAGCCATGCACGATCACCTTGGAGATCATCGGGTCGTACCAGGGGCTGATGGTGTCCCCTGCCCGCACACCGCTGTCGGCGCGGCACTCAGCCGGGAAGGACAGATGCGTCAGCGTGCCGGTTGCGGGAAGGAAGCCCTTTGGCACGTCCTCCGCATAAAGCCGCGCCTCAAAGGCGTGACCGGTGATGGTGAGGTCTTCCTGTTTCGCCGGCAGGCTCTCGCCCGAGGCGACGCGCAGCTGCCACTCCACCAGGTCGACGCCGGTGATCAGTTCCGTGACCGGATGCTCCACCTGCAGGCGGGTGTTCATTTCCATGAACCAGAACCCATCGGTACGCAGCCCGTCAGAGCCGTCGACGATGAATTCAACTGTGCCTGCGCCCTTATAGCCGATAGCTTCGGCTGCGCGCACACCGGCCTGCCCCATTGCCTCGCGCATTTCCGCGGTCATGCCTGGCGCAGGGGCCTCCTCGATCACCTTCTGGTGGCGGCGCTGCAGGGAGCAGTCGCGTTCGAACAAATGCACCGCGGTTTCGCCGTCGCCAAAGATCTGCACTTCGATATGGCGGGGCTGCTGAATGTATTTCTCGATCAACACATCCGGGTTGCCAAAAGAGGTGGTCGCCTCGCCCTGGGCGCTTTTCAGGGCATTGGCGAATTCGGACGGCTGTTCAACCAGGCGCATGCCCTTGCCGCCGCCACCTGCCACGGCCTTGATCAATACTGGATAGCCAATTTTCTCCGCTTCACCGGCCAGGAACTTCGCATCCTGGTTGGCCCCGTGATAACCCGGCACCACCGGAACGCCGGCCTCTTCCATCAGCACCTTTGCGGCGTCCTTGAGGCCCATTTTGCGGATCGCATCCGCCGATGGCCCGATAAAGGTCAGCCCGGCGGATTCCACGGCGTCCACAAAACCCGGGTTTTCCGACAGGAAGCCATATCCTGGATGAATTGCCTGCGCGCCGGTTTCCTGCGCAACACGGATAATCTCATCACCCTTCAGATAGCTGTCCGCCGGGGCCGGGCCGCCGATATGCACGGCCTCATCCGCCAGCGCCACATGTTTTGAGGCGGCATCGGCGTCAGAGTAAACGGCCACGGTCCGCACCCCCATGGCACGGGCACTTTCCATCACACGGCAGGCAATCTCTCCGCGGTTGGCAATCAGAATCTTGTCAAACATGGGAGGTCCTCACATCCGGAAAACGCCGAAGCGCGTGTCTTCAATCGGGGCATTCAAGGCCGCGCTGAGCGACAGCGCCAGCACATCACGGCTTTTGCGCGGGTCGATAATACCGTCATCCCAAAGGCGCGCGGAGGCATAAAGCGGGTGGCTCTGCTCCTCGAACATATTGATGGTGGGGCGTTTGAACTCGGCCTCTTCGTCTGCTCCCCAGCTGCCGCCCTGGCGTTCGATGGCGTCCCGTTTTACCGTCGCCAGCACGCCCGCCGCCTGCTCTCCGCCCATCACTGAAATCCGGGAGTTGGGCCAGGTCCACAAGAAGCGCGGGGAATAGGCACGGCCCGACATGCCGTAGTTGCCCGCGCCAAACGATCCGCCGACCAGCATAGTCACTTTCGGCACATTGGTGGTCGCCACCGCGGTTACCATCTTGGCACCGTGACGGGCGATGCCCTCGTTTTCGTATTTGCGGCCAACCATGAAACCGGTGATGTTCTGCAGGAACACCAGCGGGATCTTGCGCTGCGAGCACAGCTCCACAAAATGCGCGCCCTTCTGGGCGGCCTCGGAGAACAGCACCCCGTTGTTGGCGATAATGCCGATCGGGCAGCCCTTGAGGTGGGCAAAGCCCGTGACGAGCGTCTCGCCAAATCGCGGCTTGAATTCGTCAAACCGGGAGCCGTCAACCAGCCGCGCGATGACCTCGCGGATGTCATAAGGCGTGCGCAGGTCGCCCGGCACTACGCCGAGGATTTCCTCGGGGTCATAGGCGGGCTCCTCGGGGCTCGCCCAGTTCACCGTCAGCGGCTTGGTGATGTTCAGCGACTGCACCGCGCGCCGCGCCAGCGCCAGCGCGTGGGCGTCATCCTCGGCCAGGTAATCCGCCACGCCGGAGAGGCGCGTGTGCACGTCGCCTCCGCCCAGGTCTTCGGAGCTGACAACCTCGCCTGTCGCCGCCTTCACCAGCGGAGGGCCTGCAAGGAAAATGGTGCCCTGCTCCTTCACGATGATGGTGACGTCGGACATCGCCGGCACATAGGCGCCGCCCGCGGTGCAGGAGCCCATGACCACGGCGATTTGCGGGATACCCTTGGCCGACATCCGGGCCTGGTTGTAGAAAATGCGCCCGAAATGGTCGCGGTCGGGGAAGACCTCATCCTGGTTCGGCAGGTTGGCGCCGCCGGAGTCCACCAGATAGATGCAGGGAAGACGGTTTTCCTCGGCAATCTCCTGCGCCCGCAGGTGCTTCTTCACCGTCATCGGGTAGTAAGTGCCGCCCTTCACGGTGGCGTCGTTGCAGACCACCATGACTTCCTGCCCGTGCACCCGGCCGATGCCCGCGACCACGCCCGCGCTGGGGGCCGCGCCATCATACATTTTGTGCGCTGCGGTGGCGCCGATTTCCAGGAACGGAGAGCCAGGGTCCAAGAGGTTCGCCACCCGGCGCCGCGGCAGCATCTTGCCGCGGCTTTCGTGGCGGGCGCGGGATTTTTCGCCGCCGCCCATGCGCGCGGCCTCCGCCGCCTCGCTGATCTGCGCAAGCGCCGCCAGATGCGCCTCGCGGTTCTGCTTGAAGCCTTCCGAGGAGGGCATCGCCTTGGATGTGAGTTTCATTTCCACTCTCCCGTTATAGGGTTGAGATCTTCAATTCCGGTTGGGGCAGCGTACGCCCGGTATGCAACACCTTGGATCATCCTGTTTCCCCCGCTGCCCGCGCCTTCAGCTCCTTGCGGATCACCTTGCCGGTCACGGTCATCGGCAGCGCCTCCACAAACGCCACTTCGCGCGGATAGGAATAATGCGCGAGGCGGTCCTTAACGTAGTTCTGCAGTTCCTGCTCTGACGCTTCCGCCCCAGATTTCAGCACCACATAGGCCTTGACGATCTCGGTGCGCAGGCTGTCGGGCTTGCCGACCACGCCCGCCGTCGCCACTGCCGGATGTGTCAACAGGCAGTCCTCGATCTCCGCCGGGCCTATGCGGTAGCCCGCCGAAGTTATCACATCATCCTCACGGCCAACGAACCGCAGGTAATCGCCTTCCCAGATGCCGCGGTCGCCGGTCACCAGCCAATCACCGCGGAACTTGGCCGCCGTTTCCTCTGGCCGGTTCCAGTATTCCAGCAGCATTGACGCCGAGCCGCGGCGAATGGCAACGTCGCCCTCTCCGTCCGTGGAATTGCCCGACCCATCAATCACCGCCAGCTTATGGCCCGGCACCGCTTTGCCAATGCAGCCCGGGCGCGGTTTGAAATCCGCAGCACAGGAGGAGGCCACCATATTGCATTCGGTCTGGCCGTAAAACTCGTTGATGGTCACCCCCAGCTGCCGCCGGCCCCAGGCGAGCATTTCGGCGCCCAGGGGCTCTCCACCGCTGGCAACAGAGCGCAGGCCGTGGAGCCCCTGCCCGGCTGCCTTCAGCATCCGGAGCGCGGTTGGCGGGAAGAAGATATTGCGCACTCCGGCCTTGGTGATCAGGTCCGCGCAGGCCTCAGGCGTGAACTTGTCCAGTCGTGCGGCGACCACTGGAACGCCGAGCGCCAGACCCGGCATCAGCACGTCGAACAACCCGCCGATCCAGGCCCAGTCCGCGGGGGTCCAAAGGACATCGCCCGGCTGGCCAAGGTGGTCATGGCTGATGGCAACCCCCGGCAAGTGGCCGGTCAGCACCCGGTGGCCGTGCAGCGCGCCCTTGGGGCTGCCGGTGGTGCCGGAGGTGTAAATCAGAACCGCCGGTGTTTCCGGCGTGGTATCGGCATAGGGCACCGGCGCGCCATCAACTCCGGCGCTCTCCACCATCACCGCCTCAGCCAGATCGCCCAGCAGCTCTGCGCCTTCCGGATCCGTGAAGACAAAGCGCACGCCGGCGTCACCGGCGCGGGAGGCCAGCGCGTCGCGTTTGAACAACTTGAACAGCGGCACCGAGATGCCGCCTGCCTTCCAGATCGCCAGATGCGCCGCCGCACACCAGGGTGACTGGCTCAGCAGCACACCGACCCGGTCGCCCGGCTGGATACGCTTCAGCAGGTAGCGGGCCAGCCCGTCCACCATCAGGCCCAGCTCGCCATAGGAGATGTCGCGCCGTGCCGGGCCGGTCATGTCGATCAGGGCGACGGTCTCGGCCGGTTGCGCCAAGCATTGCGCGGCCATGTTCAGCCGCTCCGGCAGGTCCCAGCTGCCATCTGCGCGCAACCCGGAAATGTTACCTGGATTATGCATATTTAGACATTCCCGAAACGCATAGCTGGCATGCAGTTTTTCCCTGTCTTTTCAAAAGCAAAGCGAGCGATCCTTTGATCCAGATCAGGGTATTCGTCCGCTTCCGGGTGCACCACGGCGGAGTAATCATAAGAAAAGGGACGCACCCCATGAAACGCATGGTTTCCGCTCTGGCATTGACCTCTGCTCTCGCCGCTCTGGCCGGCCCCGCGCTGGCCCAGCAGCAAGGCGACTGGACTGTTGGCGTCGGCATCGCCAACGTGAACCCGAAATCCGGCAACGGCACCCTTGCCGGTATGGCCGCCGATATCGACGACGGCACCGCGCTGTCGCTGACGGTTGAATACTTCTTCCGCGACAACTGGGGCGTTGAGCTGCTGGCCGCTTCGCCGTTCGAGCATGACGTCACTTTGGCCGGCGCCGGCTATGCCGCCTCTGCCAAGCAGCTGCCGCCGACCATCTCGGTCAACTACCATTTCCCGGCCCAGGGCAAGATCAAACCATTTGTCGGCCTTGGTCTCAACTACACCACTTTCTTTGAAGAAAGTTCGCCGCTTGGTGTGATCGAAATGGACGACAGCTTTGGCGTGGCGCTCAATGCCGGCGCGGATTGGCAAATTTCCGACCGCGGTGCAGTACGTTTCAATGTCCGCTACATGGACATCGACAGCGACGTAACCCTGAACGGCGCCGCAATCGGCACCGCCGAGATCGACCCGGTTGTCCTGAACATTGCTTACGTGCACCGCTTCTGATCCTTTGCATCCCAATGCTGGCGGGCCAATGCGTGTCCGCCAGCGTCTTCTTCCGGCCTGCTATTCACCGAGCCAGGCATCTTCCAGATAAAGCGCCTGCTCTCCGGTCAGCCGCATCAGGCAGCTCAGCACAGCCGGTCCGCCGCCGGTTCCGCCGCCCCATTGCGACCTTTCGAAATCACATGCGGCATCGCGATAGACGATCCAGGCCCGCTGCATGCCGCGGAGCGCCGGCGCCGTCTGCGGCGCAGCGGAACCGAGTTCCTCCATTTCAGCATCCAAGGCTTCGGCCTTAGCCCGCAATGACTTGTAGGCGCGGTTCAGCCGCTGATCCCAATAGCTGCGCTCGCCATCCAGGCATCCCATCATACCAACGGTGGTGGAGCCATCCGGCGTCAGCCCCATGCAGTGCTGTGCCGAGGTGCCCACGCAGCCGCGCTTTGCGTCCTGATTGGCCGCTCCCGCGACGCAAGCCGCCGTCGCACCGGAGGAGAAATGCACCTCCTGCGCCATGACGGAAGTGCCCGCCATCAGCAAAGCCAACAACAGGCCCGTATTCATTACATGGTTCCCATCAGTTCGCGGCCGATCAGCATGCGGCGGATCTCAGAGGTGCCGGCCCCGATTTCCATCAGCTTGGCATCGCGGAAGATGCGGCCCACCGGGTTGTCCGACAAATAGCCCGCGCCGCCAAAGGCCTGCACCGCCTGATGCGCCTGGGTCATCGCAACTTCCGATGCGTAAAGGCAGCAGGCTGCTGCATCCTGGCGGGTCACCGTGCCCTTATCGCAAGACTTGGCAACCTCGTAGACATAGGCACGGGCCGAGTTCATCGCGGTGTACATGTCGGCGATCTTGGCCTGCATCAGCTGGAAGTTCCCGATCGGCTGGCCGAACTGCTTGCGCTCCGCCATATAGGGCATCATTTCGTCCATACAGGAGGCCATGATGCCGGTACCGATGCCTGCCAGCACCACGCGTTCATAGTCCAGGCCGGACATCAGCACGCGCACGCCCTTGCCCTCTTCGCCCAGGATGTTTTCGAACGGCACTTCCACGTCTTCAAACACCAGCTCAGCCGTATTGGAGCCGCGCATGCCAAGCTTGTCAAAGTGTTTGGAGGTGGAGAAGCCCTTCATCTCTTTTTCAATCAGAAAGGCCGTCATGCCTTTTGAACCGGCGTCAGGATCGGTTTTGGCATAGACCACAAGGGTGTCGGCATCCGGCCCATTGGTGATCCAGTACTTGTTACCGTTCAGGCGGAAGTGATCGTTGCGCTTTTCCGCCCTGAGCGACATCGAGACGACGTCGGATCCCGCACCGGCTTCGGACATCGCCAGCGCACCGACATGATCGCCCGAGATCAGCCGCGGCAGATACTTGGCCTTTTGCTCGGCGTTGCCGTTCAGCTTGATCTGGTTGACACAGAGGTTGGAATGCGCGCCGTAGGACAGCGAGACAGAGGCGCTGGCACGGGCAATTTCCTCGATCGCGACTGTGTGGGCCAGATAGGACATGCCGGCACCGCCGAATTCCTCCGGCACGGTAACCCCCAAAAGGCCAAGCTCGCCCATCTCTTTCCAAAGCTCTGCAGGGAACTGGTTGTTCTGGTCGATCTCTTGCGCCATCGGCTTGACGCGATCCTGCGCCCAACGGTGAACCGCGTCGCGCAGTGCGTTCACATCCTCACCAAGATCAAAAGTCATGCTAGCGTTGAACATCCCGCGGAGCCTCCGGATACAGCCGATTATATGAACACTTGTTCAATTCAATAGACGAGGCCACGATTCGGGTCAATCGTGTTCCTGCAAGGCTGCTCAAACGGCAACGGGCGGCCCCTGAAAGGCCGCCCGCATCAGACTGCACCAACCGGATCAGCGGATGACATGAATCACGGTGCGGCTGTCGGCCTCAACCAGTACCGGCAGGCCGTTGAGATAGACGTAACGGTAATTGGACTCCGGAACCTCGGTCAGCTGGACCTCTTCCGGGATCATGACGCCTGTCACCACTTCACCCTGAACGTAAACCGGCTCGGTGGCGTGGCTGCGCACATAGGTCACCACCTTCTCGTCCGGCACCGCAGCCTCACCTGCAAGTGAGCCTGCAATGGCCCCGGCGACAATGCCTGCCGGGCCTGCAATCAGGCCGCCGGTGATGGCACCGCCGACAGCACCCAGCGCAGCATCGTCTTCACCGGTTTCCGTGCTGGTGTACGTGACGGTGTTGAATTTGACCGGGTTGTCCTTGGCAACAACCGGCACATAAGTGTCGGCAAGAGCATCGGTCAGGTATTCACCATAGGCCCAGCCATCCGCACCTTCATATCCGACCTTGCACCAGTTGCCATCCTAAAGGCAGCCCTCAAGATCAACCGGGCCTTCGGCAGAGATTACACCAATGATCTCGTGCTGCGGGCCCGGGCCAGCGCGCAGGTTCAGATCGGTCACTGCCTGCACTTGGGCGCCGGCCCACACAGGGGCAGCCAGCAAGGCCAGAGCGGAAGCAGTCAAGGCGCATTTGGGCGTAAACATTGTAGTCTCCTCGATATCATGCCTGTCTGAGGGCGCGATTTTGCACCGTTGTGCAGAGACAACGCCCGCTTCCAGGAAAAGGTTCCCCGGATCGTTTTGACGATTGCGCGCGTTGGGTTGGCAGCAAACCGGACAGACCGGCAAAAATCAGATTGCGAGGAAATAGACTGATGAAACGACTGAACCGCACCGCGGCAGCCCTGACCTGCCTACTGAGCCTGCCCGCCGCAGCTGAGGAGGTCGGGCAGATCGGCGTCGATTGGGTCGGCAACGACATCATCATCGAGGCGATCGCCGACCCGAAGGTCAGCGGTGTGACCTGCCACATCGCCTACTTCGAGCGGGGGTTGCTGGACCGTCTCTCCAAGGGAAACTGGTTCGAGGATCCGTCCAACGCTTCAATCGCGTGCCGTCAGACCGGACCGATAACGGTGGGCGATATCGACCGGGACGAAAGCGGCGAGGAGGTGTTCCGGGAGTCCCGCTCCATCATCCTCAAATCGCTGCGGGTGAAGCGTATCTTCGACGAAGCCAACCAGACCCTGATCTATGCTGCCCACGCGGCTGAGCTGACTGATGGATCCGCCAAAGTCTCGATCTCGACGGTGCCGCTCTATCAGGCTGACTGATAGACGGCTGAGACCTCGGCGCGGATGATGCGGGCGATCTGGGCGCAATCCTCCAGGCTGAAGGTCAGCGGCACCCGCATGTCGATGATGCCGGCCAGCACCCTGTCGCTTTGCGGCAGGCGCGGAGTCTCTGCATAGCGCCAGCTGTCATAGCGGGATGTAAAGGCCACCGGTTCCGGTGTGCCGAACCATTTCAGCTCCACCCCGCGGGCCGCACAGCGGCGCACCGCCTCCTGCACCGCTTCCTCGCTCCAGTCCAGCAGCAGGAACTGGATCGAGGAGCCGACATAGACCTCCTGAGCTGGCCGCTCCACCACGGTCAAGCCCGGCGTGCCGCGCAGGCCGTTCTCAACTTCGCGGTAGCGGTCATTCCAGCGCTCCACCTGGGTGTCCAGATCACGCAGCTGCGGCCGCAGGATAGCGGCACGCAGGTTGTCCATCCGGCCCGAAATGTTGGGTGTTTCATATTTCACCCGCTCGAATACCTCTGGTTCCGGGGCTGCCAGGTGGCGGCCATAGAGCATATAAGACCCCGACAACATTATGGCGCGGGCGGCGATTTCCTCATCATCGGTGATAAGCAGCCCGCCTTCGCCCGAGTTCACATGTTTGTATGTCTGGCAGGAATAGCAGCCAACCGCCCCGTGACGGCCCGACAGCACGCCATTCCAGGACGCCCCCATCGTATGCGCGCAATCCTCAATCACGGTCACGCCAGCCGCGTTGCAGATATCCATCAGCCGGTCCATGTCGCACAGATGCCCGCGCATGTGCGACAGCATCAGCACCTTGGCCTGATCCGTTTTGGCAGCCATGTCGTCCAGGTCAATGGCGAGGTTTTCAGCCACATCAACAAAGACCGGCTGCGCCCCGACCGAGGCAATCGCCCCCGGCACCGGCGCCAGTGTGAAGGCATTGGTCAGAACCTTGTCACCCGGTTTCACCCCGACTGCGCGCAGGGACGTGGCCAGCGCATATCCGCCCGAAGCCACGGCAAGGCAGTATTTCGCCCCCATCTGCGCCGCGAACTCCTGCTCCAGCAGTGCGGTTTCACCGGCCTCCCCTTCCGCCACATTATAGCGGTGGAGACGCCCGCCGCGCAGCACCGCCAGCGCAGCCTCGATGGCGTCTTCGGGGATGGATTCTTGCTGGGTGAAAGACCCGGAAAATATCTCGCTCATGCGGCGTTTGTGAGCCGCCGCCCGGCAAGGGTCAAGAGGGAAGCCGTTCGGCCGAATATCCCGAAACTAAGTTGCGGGATCACGCAATCAGCCGCTTCGCGATCCCCGGCAGGTCTTCGTAGCGGTGCAGCAGCGCCTCTGGCTGCAGCGCCGCCATATCGTCGCCGGAAGGGCCGAAGGTCACCAGCACCGACGGCACGCCCGCGTTGGCAGATGTATTGCGGTCGGTGTCGCTGTCGCCCACCAGCAAGGTGCGGGCCGGATCACCGCCTGCCCGCCGGGCCGCCTCAAATAACGGCTCAGGGTCGGGTTTGCGCACCGGCAGCGTGTCTGCCCCCACCAGCGAAGCAAAAGCATCCCGCACGCCCAGGCTGCGCATCAGCTGTTCCGCCAGCCCCTCCGGCTTGTTGGTGCAAATGCCGACACCGAAGCCTGCGGTTTTCAGCGCTTCCACCGCCTCCATCGCGCCGGGGTAGAGCACGGTGTGGTGGTCAATAGCATCGCGGTAGGCCTCCAACAGCACTGGATAGAACTCGTCAACGGTCGTCTCGTCGAACCTTTCCGCCCGCTTCAAACCGGTTGCCAGCATGTTGCGGCCGCCGCGCAGGGCAACACCAGCGTCTTCGGGATGGCTCAGCACATCGCCCAGCCCCATCTGCCGGAAACAGGCATTGGCCGCCGCCAGCAAATCGCCGGAAGTATCGGCCAGCGTGCCGTCCAGATCGAAGATAACTGTTCGCATATCCCACCCTTTCGGCGCGTTTCCGCTGCCGCATGTTGCAGCCCGCAATTTTGTTTGATGGCGCTGTCCCTTGCGCCCCGCCCCTCAGCGGATAAAACGGGAGCGATAAAAAGACAAAGAGAAAAGCGATTATGAGCATTGCCCTTGTCATCCTGGCGGCCGGAAAAGGCACTCGGATGAACTCCGACCTTCCCAAAGTCCTGCACCCGATTGCACAGGCGCCGATGCTGGAGCACGCACTGGCCGCAGGCCGCGCGCTGGAGCCGGAGAGCACCATTATCGTTGCAGGCCACGGGGCAGAGGCAGTGCGTGAAGCCGTTGCTGCAATTGACGAAACGGCAGAGGTCGTATTGCAGGAAGAGCAGCTGGGCACCGCCCACGCCGTAGACCAGGCGCGTGCGGCACTGGACGGTTTCGAGGGCGATGTGGTTGTGCTGTATGGCGACACACCATTTGTCAGTGCAGAGACACTGGAACGCATGATCGAGGCCCGCCAGCGCGCTGATCTGGTGGTTCTGGGGTTCGAGGCCGCCGATCCCGGCCGGTATGGGCGCTTGGTGATGGACGGCGACAGCCTGGAACGGATTGTCGAGTTCAAGGACGCCAGCGACGCGGAGCGCGCTCTCACCTTCTGCAACTCCGGCCTGATGGCCGGCAAGGCACGCGCGGTGTTTGATCTGGTTGCCAAGGTCGGCAATGAAAACGCCTCGGGCGAATACTACCTGACCGATCTGGTGGCACTGGCCCGGCGGGAAAAGCTGAAGGTGACAGCGGTCTCCTGCGATGAGGCCGAGACGCTGGGTGTCAACTCCCGCGCGGAACTGGCCCAGGCGGATGCGCTGTTTCAGGCCCGCGCACGGGCCGAGCTGCTGGATCTGGGCGTCACCCTGATGGCACCGGACACCGTGTATCTGGCCTTTGACACCATCATCGGGCGGGACACGGTGATTGAACCCAATGTGGTCTTCGGCCCCGGTGTGACGGTGGAAAGCGGCGCGCTGATCCGGGCGTTTTCGCATCTGGAGGGCTGTCATGTCAGCCGCGGCGCCAAGGTTGGCCCCTACGCCCGCCTGCGCCCCGGCGCGGAACTGGCCGAGGACACCCACATTGGCAACTTTGTCGAGATCAAGAACGCGGAAATCGCTGCAGGCGCCAAGGTCAATCACCTCAGCTATATTGGCGATGCCTCGGTGGGTGAGGCCAGCAACATTGGCGCGGGCACGATTACCTGTAACTATGACGGTGTGATGAAGCACCGCACCGAGATCGGCGCCCGCGCCTTTATCGGATCGAACACCATGCTGGTGGCGCCGGTCCGGATCGGCAACGAGGCAATGACCGCCACTGGCACGGTGATCACAAAGAATGTCGAAGACGGCGATCTGGCCCTGGCCCGCGCCGAACAGACCAACAAACCGGGCCGCGCGCGCAAGCTGATGGATATCCTGCGCGCCAAGAAAGCCCGCCTGCAGAAGGGAGCCAAGTGATGTGCGGAATTGTCGGCGTATTGGGCAATCACGAAGCCGCCCCGATCCTGGTCGAGGCGCTGAAACGGCTGGAATACCGCGGCTATGACAGCGCAGGCATCGCCACCGTGAACAACGGCGCACTGCGCCGCCGCCGTGCCGTGGGTAAGCTGGTGAACCTCAGCGATCTGCTGGTGCATGAGCCGCTGGCTGGCAAATCCGGTATCGGCCACACCCGCTGGGCCACCCATGGCGCGCCTTCGGTCGGCAACGCGCATCCGCACCGGGCGGGTGCTGTGGCCGTCGTCCACAACGGCATCATCGAAAACTACAAGGACCTGCGCGCCGAGCTGCTGAATTGCGGCATGGAATTCCGCACCGAGACCGATACTGAAACCGTCGCCTTGATGACCGAGCGCTATCTGCAGGAGGGGCTTTCCCCTGCAGATGCCGCCTTTAAGACGCTGGACCAGCTGGAAGGCGCCTTTGCGCTGGCCTTTCTGTTTGAAGGCGAGGAAGACTTGATCATCGCTGCCCGCAAAGGCTCGCCGCTGGCGGTCGGCCATGGCGACGGCGAGATGTTTGTGGGCTCCGACGCAATTGCCCTGGCACCGTTTACCGACCAGATCACCTATCTGGAGGAAGGCGACCGCGCCGTGGTCACCCGCGCGGGCGCCGAAATCCGCAATGCGGACGGTGCCCTGGTGAACCGCGAGACCAAGACGATCCAGATCGACGCCACCCAGGTCGACAAGGCCGGGCACAAGCATTTCATGGCCAAGGAAATCGCCGAGCAGCCGCATGTGATTGCCGAGGCCATCCGCCACTACCTGCCGGTTGAAGAAGATGCCGTCCGCCTGCCCGGAGACGTAGACTTTTCTCAGGTCGAGCGGCTGACCATGGTCGCCTGCGGCACCGCTTATTACGCCTGCGTCACTGCCAAATACTGGTTCGAGCAGATTGCCCGGCTGCCGGTCGAGGTCGATATCGCCTCGGAATTCCGCTACCGCGAGCCGCCGATCCCGGGCAAGACGCTGGCGCTGTTTGTCTCTCAATCGGGCGAGACCGCCGATACTCTGGCCGCCCTGCGCTATTGCCAGGAAAAGGCGGACAAGATCCTGTCGGTGGTCAACGTCCCCGAAAGCTCCATCGCGCGGGAAAGCGATCTGGCGCTGCCGATCTATGCCGGGCCGGAAATCGGTGTGGCTTCGACCAAGGCCTTCACCTGCCAGCTGACAGTGCTGCTTGCGCTGGCGCTGAAAGCCGCCTGCGACCGCGGCCACCTCAGCGCTGAGGAAATGGCAGACTACGCCACCGCGATCCGCGGGTTGCCCAATGTGCTGTCTTCCGCGCTGGAACAGAACGAAGCGATCCGCCAGGCCGCGCAGAAGGTGAGCGAAGCCCGC
Source organism: Leisingera sp. F5 (assembly GCF_001593695.1). Lineage (NCBI taxonomy): Bacteria > Pseudomonadati > Pseudomonadota > Alphaproteobacteria > Rhodobacterales > Roseobacteraceae > Leisingera > Leisingera sp. F5. The sequence continues at coordinate 72,527 of NZ_LUKH01000014.1, forward strand.
GACGTCCTGTTCCTGGGCCGCGGCCTGATGTTCCCGCTGGCACTGGAAGGCGCGCTGAAGCTGAAGGAAATCAGCTACATCCACGCCGAAGCCTATGCGAGCGGCGAGCTGAAGCACGGCCCCATTGCGCTGATCGACAAACACATGCCGGTGGTGGTGATGTCGCCGCGGGATTCGCTGTTCGACAAATCGGTCTCCAACATGCAGGAGGTGCTGGCACGCAAGGGCAAGGTGCTGATGATCTCGGATCAGGACGGCATCGACGAGGCGGGCGAGGATGTCTGGTGCGCCATCCGGATGCCGCGCATTAAGGAAGCGCTGACCCCGATTCTTTATGCGATCCCGGCACAACTCCTGGCGTATCACACCGCGGTGGCAAAAGGCACCGATGTGGACCAGCCGCGCAACCTAGCAAAATCCGTGACGGTGGAGTGAGGCATGGCCAAGCAGTTCCCGCAGATCGAAGAAACGCACCGCAAATTTATCGAAGAGCAGCACATGTTCTTCACCGGCTCGGCCGGACCGGAGGGCCGCGTGAACATCTCCCCCAAGGGGATGGATTCACTGCGGGTTCTGGGACCGAACCGGGTTATCTGGATGAACCTGACCGGCAGCGGCAATGAAACAGCAGGCCACCTGCTGGAGGTGAACCGGATCACCCTGATGTGGTGCTCCTTCACCACCCGCCCGATGATCCTGCGGGCCTACGGCACCGCCAGGATCCTGCACGCAGGCGATGACGGCTGGGACGAACTGGCCGCCCTGTTCCCCGCCCACCGCAGTGCGCGGCAGATCTTTGATGTATCAGTGGATCTGGTGCAGACCTCCTGCGGCTATGCGGTGCCCTTGATGGAGTATCAGTCCGAGCGCGACACCATGCAAAAATGGGTCGATAACAAATCGGACGACGACATCCGCGCCTATTGGTCGGACAGGAACCGATCTACCATTGATGGCAAGCCCACAGGGGTGCCGGTGTGACTTCCGTGGCAAGCAATGACATGCTGGACACGCATCTGGACCAACTCAAAGTTTTGGCCGAACCCAGCCGGGCTGAGCAGATGGCCGCCTATCACAAGCAAAGCCGCGAAGTGCTGGGAGTGCCGAATCCGGCCACCAATGAGCTGACCAAATCCTGGCGGAAGTCGCTGAACCTGGAACAACGCGTGGAGCTGGCAAGTGCCTTGTGGGGCACCAATATCTTCGAAGCCCGCATCGCCGCCGCCAAGCTGCTGACCCAGGCGCGGATCAGGGAAGACGCAGCCGCATGGGACTTGCTGCAATCCTGGGTGCCGGATTTTGACAGCTGGGCCATCGCAGATCACGCCTGTTCCGCCATTTCAAAACGGCTGCAGGCAATGCCGGACCGCTTGGACACGGTCGAGGCTTGGACGCAGTCAGATCACATGTGGACCCGCCGCGCCGCCCTTGTGGCCACCCTGCCCTGGGCCAAGATGAACAATCTGAAGCCCGCAGACCAGCAGCACCGCGAACGCGTCCTGGGCTGGGCGGCGTCTTATGTGCCGGACCGGAACTGGTTCATCCAAAAGGCCATCGGCTGGTGGCTGCGCGACCTCAGCAAACATGACGCGGACCGCACGTCCGCCTTCTTGGCGGAACACGGACCAGCGATGAAAGCCTTCGCCCGCAAGGAAGCGGCCAAATACCTGAAAGACGCCTAGCCCTGCCGCACAGCTGCCCGCCCCGCCCCAACAGGGCGGGCGCTTCCGCCTTCTCAAGAAGACTCAGCCTGCGGGCAGGACTTGCACTTCGGCCAGTTCAGTCAGCGGCAGCTGCAGTGCACGCATGGCGCCGATTGACAGGCGGCTGCCCCCGGACTCCGCCCCCGGGGCGGGCTTCAGCGTCAGCACCACCTGGGTATTGCGGCTGGTGCGTACCAACGCCTGCTGTTCAGCAGCCACCAGCGGTGTTTCCATCCACAGCCCAGGCAGCGACGGATCGCCCAGCGAGGCCACCGTGGTTGCAGAGCCGCGGAACGACGGCGCGGCTGGCAAGGCGGGGTCCGCCTCAGCCACATCGACGCCGGGGGCCGGCTGCAGCACCGGGTCTTGCGGCTCAACCGCCGCCGGCGCGCCCTGACCGCCGAGAATGGACGAATTAAGCTGAATGCCTTCGCAGGCCGCCAGCAGGGAAATCGAAGCAAGGGAAATGACTGTCATACGCATGGGGCGACCCTAGCCAGCTGCGAAACTCTTTGCCAGACACAAATGCCGTCCCCCCTTGCCGCGGGCGGTGCCCCGCTTTACCTAGGAGGCATGACGGCACCGCTTATTGATCCCTTCGCCCGCGCAATCACTTACCTGCGTGTCTCGGTCACCGACCGCTGCGACTTCCGCTGCGTCTATTGCATGTCCGAGAATATGACCTTTCTGCCCAAGAAGGATCTTCTGACCCTGGAGGAGCTGGACCGGCTGTGTTCCACCTTCATCCGGCTGGGCGTCGAGAAGCTCAGGATCACCGGAGGTGAGCCGCTGGTCCGGCGCGGCATCATGACCTTCTTCCAGTCGATGAGCCGCCATTTGGACACCGGCGCCTTGAAGGAGCTGACACTGACCACCAATGGCTCGCAGCTGGTGAAATACGCTGATGATCTTTATGCCGCCGGGGTGCGCCGGGTGAATATCTCGCTCGATACCCTGGACGAGCAGAAGTTTGCGAATGTCACCCGCTGGGGCCGCCTGCCACAGGTGCTGAAAGGCATTGATGCCGCGCAAAAGGCTGGCCTCAAGGTCAAGATCAACGCCGTGGCGCTGAAAGGCTTCAACGAAGAAGAGCTGCCCGTGATCACGGCATGGTGTGCCGAACGCGGCCTCGACCTCACCTGGATCGAGGTGATGCCGATGGGCGAGGATATCGGCGCGATGGAGCGCATCGGCCAATACTGGTCTCTGGAAGACGTGCGCGCGGAATACGAAAACCACTATACCGTCACCGATCTGGCCGAGCGCACCGGCGGCCCGGCCCGCTATGTGCGGCTGGAGGAAACCGGCCAGAAAATCGGCTTCATCACCCCGCTCTCCCATAACTTCTGCGAAAGCTGTAACCGGGTGCGGGTGACCTGCACCGGCGAGATCTACACCTGTCTCGGCCAGGAGGGCAAAGCCGACCTGCGCGCGCCGCTGCGTGCCAATGAGGAAGGCGCCGGCGTGCTGGAGGCCGCGATCCGCGCCGCCATCGGCGACAAGCCCCGCGGTCATGATTTCGACTATTCGCGGCAGGAAGCCGGCGGCCAGATGTCCCGCCATATGAGCCACACCGGCGGCTGATCATGTCCAGTGAATCGCCCGCGCGGCCGACGCTGCTTTATTCATTGTATTGCGGCGTCAGCGCGCTGATTGCCCCCTTCGCCTGGCGCAAGGTGGCGGCCAAGCTGCGCGGCTATGGCCTGCCGGAAGAGCGCGTGCGCGAGCGCCTCGGCCACGCCTCCCTGCCCCGCCCCGCCGGTCCGCTGGTGTGGTTCCACGCCGCATCGGTCGGCGAGAGCCTGTCAGTGCTGACACTTATCAAGCGCATGGGCGAACAGGCGCCGGATGCGGAGTTTCTGATCACCTCGGGCACCCCGACCTCGGCTGAGCTGATTGCCAAACGGATGCCGCCGCGCTGCCGCCACCAGTTCCCGCCGCTGGACACCGCTGCCGCTGTGGACCGGTTTCTGGCGCACTGGCGCCCCGATCTGGGGGTATTTGTCGAAAGCGAGCTGTGGCCGCAAATGCTGGTGCGCGCCCGCAAGATGGGCTGCCCGTTGGTGCTGCTGAATGCCCGGCTGTCGGACAGGTCGGTAGAGGGCTGGCAAAAACGCCCGGACACGGCACGTTTCATCCTGGATCAATTCGATCTCCTGGTGACACAAAATGCTAAGACAGCATCGAACCTGCAGGCGATGGGCGCCAATCCCGAACGCGTCCGACCCGGCAGCAACCTCAAGGCCGTCTCGGCGCCGCTGCCGGTCGACCAGGGCAGCTTGGAAAAGCTGCGCGGAAACATCGGTGAGCGCCCGGTCTGGATCGCGTCCTCCACCCACGAGGGAGAGGAAGAGACCGTGCTGGAGGCACATAAAGCGCTGCTGAAACAGCACCCGGACCTGTGCCTGCTGCTCGCTCCACGCCACCCCGAACGCGGCGATGCGGTAGAGGCTTTGGTGAAAGGCGCAGACCTGTCCTGCGCGCGGCGCAGCAAGGGCGTCATGCCCGGGGCCGCCACCCAGGTCTATCTGGCAGACACTTTGGGCGAGGTCGGCACCTGGTATGCCCTCAGCCCGCTGGTGTTCCTTGGCGGCTCCTTGCGCGAAATCGGCGGCCACAATCCGTTTGAACCGATGCAGGCCGGTGCAGCTGTGATCAGCGGCACAGGTCATTACAACTTCGCCGAAACCTATAGCGAATTGACCTCCCTTGGCGCCGCGGCTGAGGTCCGGTCCGCGGCAGAGTTGACCGATCAGGTTGCCAATTGGCTGAAACAGCCGAAGGTCTTCCAAGCCGCATGTGATGCCGCCCGGCAATTTATCTCCCGCCAGTCGGATCAATTGGACGAGACGGTGGACGCCCTGCTGGCGCTTCTGCCCCAAGATGGAGACCGTGATGGCATTCACTGACGCCAATGCGATCGAAGTCATCGCACCGAACTTCAAGCGCCGCCTGTCTGGCGTCACCTCCACCATCGTGCGGCTGGTGCCGCTGCAGCGCCAGCAGATCGCGATTGCCACAGCAGGCAGCGGGCTGCCTGGCGGCATGCCGCATCTGCCCCTGTCCCAGCTGATCTTCATGTCCCGCAACGGCCCTGCCGGCGCCCGTGTCTGGCACGCCCGCCGCAATCTCGAAATGCTGGGCGGGCTGGCCCTGAAATACCTGTTGGGCAAACGCCTGAAACTCCTGTTCACCTCCGCCTCGCAGCGGCATCACTCCGGCTATACCAAATGGCTGATCTCCAGAATGGACCGGGTGATCGCCACCTCGGCCAAAGGCGCCGCCTATCTGGAAAAGCCGGTGCAGGTTGTGCATCACGGGATCAATACCGAGGAATTCTCCCCCGCAGCCGACAAAGCCGCGTTGCGCCGTAAACTGGGCTTGCCCGAAGACGCTGTCCTGATTGGCTGCTACGGCCGCATCCGGGCACAGAAAGGCACCGACGTCTTTGTCGATGCGATGCTGAAGGTGCTGAAAACGCATCCCAAAGCGGTGGGCCTGGTCATGGGCCGCGCCACTGAAAAGCATGTGGCGTTTGAGAAAGAGCTGCGCGCCAAGGTGGAGGCCGCAGGCCTCTCTGATCGCCTGCTGTTCCCGCCCGAGGTGCCGGTCTGGAAGGTGTCCCTCTGGTATCAGGCGCTGGATCTCTACGTGGCGCCGCAACGCTGGGAGGGCTTCGGCCTCACCCCGCTGGAGGCGATGTCCTGCGGGGTGCCTGCGGTTGCCACCCGCGTTGGCGCCTTTGAAGAGCTGATTGCGCCGTGCGAAACCGGCCTGCTGATAGACCCGGGTGACGTGGGCCAGATGGTCGAGGCCATCAACAAGGTGCTCTCGACGGAAGGGCAGCTGTCAGATTGGTCAGAGGCGGCACGCAAGCACGCGATGACCAATTTCGCGCTGGAAAAGGAGGCCAATACGCTGGTCGCCATCTACCGCGAAATGCTGGAGCATTAACCTCTTCCTTTTGCCTGATGTATCTACCTTGTGAGCTTAGTCAATTCGCTGGCGCAACAATAGCAAGGGCATCGAGCGTGGAGTCTTCAAATATCGGAATACTCGATGCCTTTGCGTTTTCAGCAAAGCCGCCGTTTTTTGCGGCGCGCGGCGAAAGCTTCCAAAGAGCCCATTTGCATGTACCGGCTGCTGCTCGCAAGTGAGATGTTGCACATTGTCTAGCGTCGCTGAAATCTGTCAGCCGAAGTCGGGATTTCTATATCAGCCGAGGTCGATCCTGCTACACGTAAGTCCATTCTGTCCCGATCTTTCCAGTACGTAGCCGCCCCAGCGAAGGACTGCGACCCCTATGCTGGCAGGATTCTTCGCGCAGGTTGCGCCGGAACTCTGAGCTACTCCCCAAATGTTGGACAGCATCTGGCGTGATTTAAGCTACTCTTTGCACCTGCTGATCGGGGTTTGTTGTTTCGTGTCGCAGCCAGTAGACCACAGCCGGTGGTTTGCCGCCAAGGGCGGAATGTGGGCGTTTGTGATTATAGAATTCGATCCACTTTCTGACGCCTGCCTTCGCCTCCGATCCGGTCTCCCAAGCGTGCAGGTGGACGCATTCGTATTTCAGGGACCGCCAGAGCCGTTCGCCGAAGATATTATCGAGGAACCGGCCCTTGCCATCCATTGATATGCGCAGGCCGGAGCGGCGATGACAATCTGCCCAGACAAAGGACGTGAACTGGCTGCCCTGATCCGTGTTCATGATCTCCGGTGGCCCAAACTTCTGGATCGCCTCGTTCAGCGCATCGACACAGAAGTCCGCTTCCAACGTGTTCGAGATGCGCCAGGACAGCACCTTGCGGGTATACCAGCCCATGATCGCCGCCACATACAGGAGTGAGCCATTGAGGCGCCATTGGTTCAAGCCCGATGGCGAACGCGCCGCATCGGCAGGTAGGTAATGTCCGCCGCCCAGACCTGGTTGGGCCGGCCCACGCGCAACCCGCGCAGCAGACAGGGGTAAATCTTGTGCCCCTTCGCAGCCTTGCTGGTATTGGGCTTTTGGTAAATCGGCATGAGGCCCATGAGCCGCATCACTCGTCTGATCCGCTTCTCGTTCACCAAGTGTCCCTCATTGCGCAGATGCCAGGTCATCTGCCGCACACCGAAGAACGGCGTTTCCAGGAACTGTTCGCCGCTCTGCTGCATCAACATCAGGTTCTGAGCCGTCTCGCCCTTGGGCCGGTAATAGAACGACGACCGCGGGATCGACAGCAGCTTGCACTGCTTGCCAACGGGCAGATTGGCGTTGGCATGCTCGATCATCTGGCGCCTCGCTTGCCGGTCCAAGGTTTGAGCTTTCGTGACAAAAAATCATTGGCGGCGGCCAGCTCCCCGATCTTGGCGTGCAGCTCCTTGACCTGTTCTTCGTCAATCCCCGGGGCTTTCTTGCCGCCGCGTTCGAACACGCCCGGCGCGCCCTCCAAAAGAGCCCGCTTCCAGCTGCGGATCATCGTCGGATGAACGCCAAACCGGCTTGCCAGATCAGCGACCGTTCGCGCGCCCTTCAATGCCTCAAGCGCAACCTTGGCCTTGAACTCAGGCGAGTGGTTCTTCCGTTTCGGCATCTGCTGATCTCCTCCTCGTCGAAGATCAGCAGACAGCAAATCGTAGCTTACGTCAGTGTCCGAATTTCAGGGAGTAGCCCACTGGCAGGGTTCCTCGCGCAGGTTGCGCCGGAACTCCGGTGCGGTGGCGACAAGCTTGGAGATGCGCGCATCCAGTTCTTCGACTTCATTCGTCATGGTTCGGACATGCCGTTTCAATGAACGTTGAACCTCCTTCGTTTGTGCATGTTTCAGTCACTTTTGTTCGGTACGGATCATCTGAGCCAGATTATCACGCCGGCGCCGCAATGCCCGCCACTCAACCAATTCCGCTCCTGGCAGTTGCCAGAGCCGTAATCCCGCTGACTTTGCGGCATATTGTTCCAGCGTCCATGCGTCTAAAGCATCGGCCTCGGCAGCGAGGCCGAGATACCGTGCGAAGTTCCGGGTCCGCGTATCATGCGCGATGAACAGACAGGCCGAGCGCAACGCAGCCGTTCAGAGTAAGGCGCTCATCACCGCCGGAAGCTTCGCAGACGACAAGCCCCGAACAGAGCTTGGCTCTTGCCTTGAGCAGCTTCGTTACCGCTACGTCAGTGTTAGGGATGATGACCTGTTGACCATCAGGCAAGCTGTGAACTGTCAGGCCGGAATTGGAAACTTCGAATGCAACGATGCGGGTGCACATCTGCCTCATCGTAAATACGTCCAATTTCTTTGTCGTGATCCTTGACTATGTTCAGCTGCGAAGGCCCCTCTACCAAGCCGATAGCCTGATAGATGTGGCGGGGCGCTAGATACGCCGCGACCGCGTCCTGGGTCATACCTCGGGAAGGCCCGCCCGCCACCAACTCCCTGAATGGCCATCCGAGGAGCCGACCACCCTCATCCTCTCGGAGATGAGAAAAGAAGCAATACTTCAACTAACCCTCGGAGGTGAATTGAGCTGCAAGCTCAAGAGGGGGCAGACAGCCCCCTCCCGCTCTCGTTCTAATCAGGCTGCCGGCATCCGCTGCTCGACAATCTCCGCCCACCAGCTGCAACCCGCGGGAATGGCGTCGTCGTTGAAGTTGTACTCCGGGTGATGCACCATCGCAGTGTCTCCATTGCCCATCAGGATATAGGCGCCCGGGCGTTCCTCCAGCATGAAAGCAAAATCCTCTCCGCCCATCACCAGCGGCGCGTCCTCGCAGGAGCCGGAGACGCTGGCCGCCACCTTGGCGGCAAATTCGGTCTGCGCCTCGTGGTTCACCATCACCGGATAGCCACGGTGATAGGTGACATCGGCAGTGCCGCCAAACGTCGCCGCGATACCGTTGCAGACTTCGTTGATCCGCTTTTCGGCCAGGTCGCGCATCTCCTTGGACATGGTGCGCACGGTGCCCTTGATCTGCACCTTCTGCGGGATCACGTTGAACGCTTTCGACGACGTCTCGAACGAAGTTACGGAGACCACGATCTGATGCACCGGGTCGGCATTGCGCGAGGCGATGGTCTGCAGCGCCAGCACCGCCTGCGCTGCCAGAACGGTGGTGTCGATGGTCTCATGCGGCTTGGCTGCGTGGCCGCCGCGGCCTTCGAACGTGATGTCGAACTGGTCGGTTGCGGCAAAGAAGGAGCCGGGGCGGATCGCAAAGGAGCCCAGCGGCTGGCCCGGCCAATTGTGCATCCCGTAAACTTCCTGCACCCCCCAGCGGTCCATCAGACCGTCGTCGCACATCACCTTGGCGCCGCCGCCGCCCTCTTCGGCGGGCTGGAAGATCACCACCACGGTGCCATCGAAATTGCGGGTTTCCGACAGGTACTTGGCCGCGCCCAGCAGCATCGCGGTGTGGCCGTCATGGCCGCAGGCATGCATCGCGCCGGGGGTCTTGGAGGCGTAGTCCAGCCCGGTCTGCTCATGGATCGGCAGCGCGTCCATGTCGGCGCGCAGGCCGATCACTTTGCCGGAGGTGTCCGCCTTGCCCCTGATGACGCCAACCACGCCGGTGCGGCCGATGCCGGTCACCACCTCGTCACAGCCGAACGCCTGCAACTTCTCTGCCACCAGCGCGCTGGTGCGGTGGGTTTCGAACAGGATTTCGGGGTTTTCGTGGATGTCACGGCGCCAGGCGGTGATTTCATCCTGCAGTTCGGCAAAGCGGTTCTTGACCGGCATCTTTCACTCCTTTGGTTGTCTTTTCCCCGCAGCCTCAGGCCGCGGGCATTCTTCGTTCCACCAGCTCGGCAAACCAGCTGCATCCCAAGGGAATCGCTTCGTCATCAAAGACATAAGCCGGGTGGTGGCACATCTCGGTGTCGCCATTGCCAAGGAAAATATAAGCGCCCGGGCGCTCCTCCAGCATATAGGCGAAATCTTCGGACGGCATGATCGGCGGGGTCTCGGCGTTGACCTTGGCAGAGACCGCCTGCGCCGCTTCCACCGCATGAGCCGTGCCATTTTCATCATTGATTGTAACGGGATAGCCAGGAACCCATTCGACCTCAGCCTTGGCGCCGAATGCCGCTGCCGTGCTTTCAGCAACCCGGCGCACCCAACCCTCGGCCTGGGTGCGGTATTCAGGATCCAGAGTGCGCACGGTGCCCTGCAGCCTAGCAGTATGGGCAATCACGTTCGACGCCGTGCTGTCGGTCTCAAAGGTGCCGACGGTCAGCACCACCCGTTTCACGGGATCGACGTTGCGCGACACGATCGAGTGCAGCGAGACCACGATCTGCGAGGCGGCCAGCGTGGTGTCGATGGCGTCATGAGGTGCAGCGGCGTGGCCGCCCTTGCCGGTGACGGTGATGTTGAATTCATCCGAAGAGGCCATCAGCGGACCCGGACGGAGGGCAAATTCGCCCACCGGCAGGCCGGGCATATTGTGCAGGCCATAGACCTCCTGGATGCCCCAGCGGTCCATCAGGCCGTCGTCGCACATCGCCTTGCCGCCAGCCCCGCCTTCTTCGGCCGGCTGGAAGATCAGCACCGCCTTGCCATCGAAATTCCGTGTCTCTGCAAGGTACTTGGCGGCACCCAGCAGGATCGAGGTATGGCCGTCATGGCCGCAGGCGTGCATCACCCCTGGCGTCTTGGAGGCGTAGTTCACGCCCGAGGCCTCGGGGATCGGCAGGGCGTCCATGTCGGCGCGCAGCCCGATGGCGCGGCCCGAGGTGTTGGTCTTGCCGTCGATCACCGCCACCACGCCGGTCTGGCCGACGCCGGTGGTGATATCGGTGATCCCGAACTCCTTGAGCCGCTCCACCACAAAGGCGGCGGTCTCATGAACCTCATACATCAGTTCGGGGTTCTCGTGCAGGTGATGGCGCCAGGCTGTGATCTCCTGGTGCATCTCGGCAAAGCGGTTCTTGGCCGGCATTTTCCCCTCCCCTTTTTGTTTCAGGTTCCGTTGCGGCAGACTGTCCGCGATAAAACTTAGCTTCGCAAGTATGCGGTCCCGCCGGGACGTGGCGGAACACGCCAGTGCCGGGGTGGCATGCGTGTAGGCCCTGTACACCCCTTGTACACCTTCCGCACAAATCTGAGTACGAAACGCCCGGATTCAAGGCAGAGGAAAGTATCCGCTCAGCTTCTCCACCAGCTTGCGCATGAAGTCATGGCCCGCGTTGAACTGGGCCACCGTGATATACTCGTTGGGCTGATGCGCCTGCGCGATGTCACCGGGACCGCAGATCACGGCAGAGTAGCCCGCCTGCTGGAACTGGCCCGCCTCGGTGCCGTAGCTGACCACATGGGAGCCGTTGTCGCCGGTCACCCGGCGCGCCAGCGCCTCTGCCTCACCGTTTTGTTCCGGAACCAGTCCGGGCACGTCGAAATGCTTGGAAACATCAATGCGGGCGTCCGGATGGATCATCTGCATCTCCGCTTCGACCTCTCGCACCTTGGCGAGATAGGCGGCCTCCCAATCACCGGCGTTTTCCCCCGGCACCACCCGGAAATCCATCATGAAGCGGCAGTCCTTGGCGGTGATGTTATGGGCGGTGCCGCCCTCGATCATGCCGACATGGCAGGTGGTCCATGGCGGGGTGAACATCGCCTGCACCTCACCCGGTTCCTTGGCCATGTTCTGGGCATTCTGCTGGTTGGCCCAGTCGATCAGCCTGGCGCCTTGCATGATGGCGCTGACACCGGTGTGCATGAGAGAGGAATGCACCTCGAACCCGACCAGATGGGTGGCATAGCCGGTGCCGCCCTTGTGGCCGGTCACCGCCTGCATCATCGACGGCTCCCCCACGATCACCGCTGAACCTTTGGGCAACACCGGTTGCATGGCCTCGATCATTGGCGGCGCGCCGGTACAGCCGATTTCCTCGTCAAAACTCAGCGCCAGTTGCAGCGGGCGCTTCACGCCTTGGGTCTGCGCCTCCACCAGCGCCCAGATGGCGAGCGCGTCATATCCCTTCATGTCGCAGGTGCCGCGGCCGTAGTATTTGCCGCCCTTCTCCACCACGGTGAAAGGGTCCGTGTCCCAGGGCTGGCCGTCCACCGGCACCACATCGGTATGGCCCGACAGTACCACGGCCCCCTCTTCCCATGGCCCGACATGGGCAAAGACGGCGGCCTTGTGCGGCTGCTGCGGATCCGTCCAGCGGTGGCTTTCGATACCGTGGGAGGACAGGTATTCCTGCACCCAATCCACCAGCGGCAGGTTGGTGTCCCGGCTCACGGTCGGGAAGGAGACCAGCGTTTGCATGATTTCCAGCGGGGTCAGTTTGGCTGCCATGGTCAGTATCCGCTATCTGTGGTCAGGACGAAGTGGCCTGGCTCAAGCTCCAGATATTCCGACGGCTCCGGCTGGTAGCCGACCTCGTGAATCGGCGAGGGAATCGGTTTGAAGTTCAGCTCTTTCTCCGATTTGCGCTGGCGCGGGTCGGCAATCGGGACAGCCTTCATCAGGGCCTGCGTATAGGCGTGCAGCGGGTTCTCGAACACCCGCTCACGCGGGCCGATCTCAACAATGCGGCCCAGATACATGACTCCCACCTGATGCGAGACGCGCTCCACCACTGCCATGTCGTGGCTGATGAACAAGAAGGACAGGCCCAGCTCCGCCTGCAGTTCCATCATCAGGTTCAAAACCTGCGCCTGCACCGATACGTCCAGCGCCGAGACGGCCTCATCCGCGACAATCAGCTTGGGGTTCAGAGCAAGCGCGCGGGCGATGGCGATGCGCTGGCGCTGGCCGCCGGACATCTCGTGCGGGTAGCGGCGCATGAAGCTGCGCGGCAGGTGGACGCGGTCGAACAGGCTGGCGACCCGGTCGTGCAGTTCGGAACCGGAGGCGAGGCCGTAGTTCCGGATCGGTTCCGCCACCTGATCGATCAGCTGCATCTGCGGGTTCAGCGAGGCAAACGGATCCTGGAAGATCATCTGCATGTCCTGGCGGGCTTTGTGCATTTGCGATGCGTTGAAGCCCAGCACATCGCGGCCCTCGAACTCCACCTTGCCCGAATCCGGCTCCACCAGCCGCAGGATCGAGCGGCCGGCCGAGGATTTGCCGCAACCGGATTCGCCCACCAGCGACAGGGTCTGCCCCTTGAAGACCTTGAACGACACGTCCTCCACCGCGTGGACGTTTGAAATGGTGCGGCGCAAGAGGCCGCCCTTGACCGGGAAGCGGGTGGTCAGGTTCTGCACCTCCAGCAGCACCTCGTCGGTGCCCGTGATCGGTTCGATCTTCTGGCCCTCGACGCCCAGCAGTTTCATCGGTTCGGGGTACTGTTTGCCGCGCATCTCGCCCAGTTTCGGAACCGCCGCCAGCAGCGCCTTGGTGTAGTCGTGCTTGGGGTTCTCGAAGATCTCCTCGACGGAGCCTTCCTCAACCTTGTTGCCGCGGAACATGACAACGACGCGGTCGGCCATCTGCGCCACAACGGCCATATCATGGGTGATAAACATCACCGCCGTTCCCGTCTCGCGCTTCAGGCGGTCCATCAGCGCCAGGATTTCCGCCTGGATGGTCACGTCCAGCGCGGTTGTGGGCTCATCCGCGATCAAAAGCCGCGGCTCGCAAGCCATCGCCATGGCAATCACCACCCGCTGGCGCATGCCGCCTGACAGCTCGTGCGGATATTGCTGCAGCCGCCGCTCCGGTTCGGGGATGCGGACCTGGCTCAGCAGTTCCAGTGCGCGGTCCTCGGCCTGGGATTTGGACATGTTCTTGTGGATGCGCAGGCCTTCGGTCAACTGGCGGCCCACGGTGAACACCGGGTTCAGCGCCGTCATCGGCTCCTGAAAGATCATGCCGATCTCGTTGCCGCGGATCTGCTTCATCATCTCCTGTTCGGTGCTGGCCAGATTGGTTTCACCGCCCTCGCGCCGATTGAACAGCAATTCGCCGCCGGCAATCTCGCCGCCCCCGAACTCCACCAGCCGCATCAGCGACAGCGAGGACACAGACTTGCCGGAGCCGGATTCGCCCACGATACAAACGGTTTCGCCCGGGCTGACATCAAAGGACACGTCTTCAACACCGGTGACAGGGCCGTCCTTGGTCTGAAACTCCACACGCAGATTTCTTATGGACGCAATGGTGTTGTCCAGCATGACGGCTCCCCTGCCTTATTGTTGCCAAGCCTGCCGGGAACGGAGGCCTCAGCTTTCAGAGTAAACTCTACTTTGCACAAAAATGCTCATGCAAATAATGCATAGGGTGATCGAAATTGGAATTTGCAATTTCCAGTGAACTGGTCTTCGATACCATCAGTGGCTGCCCGCAATGCGCCCCGCGCCGGTCTGCCCGGCAAAATGTTAAGACTGCTTAGTTTCTTCGTTTTTTGGCTGCTTGCAGGCGCGAACGCTACATTTCCGCAGTGATGCGGCAATCCTCCGGGCCAAAGAGTCCGGCCAACAAATAAGACACGAAACGTGTCCGACAAGGAGAGTGTGATGAAACTCAAATCCCTATTGATGGGGGCTGTTGCCACGGCCTCCCTCGCGCCAGCGGCCTTTGCCGAGCGCGGGTCAGACGGCCAGGTCAATATCATCTATTGGCAAGCGCCGTCGATCCTGAACCCGTTCCTGTCCGGCGGCACCAAGGACATCCAGGCCGCCTCGCTGGTGATCGAGCCGCTGGCCCGCTATGACCCCGACGGCAAAATGGTGCCCTATCTGGCCACGGAAATCCCCACCGTCGAAAATGGCGGCGTCAGCGAGGACCTGACCTCGATCACCTGGAAGGTCGCGCCGGGCATCAAATGGTCCGACGGCACCGACTTCACCGCCCATGACGTGAAATTCACCGCCGATTACTGCATGCATCCCGAAGGCGGCTGTGCGCAGCTGACCAAGTTCGAAGGCGTCACCTCGGTTGAGCTGCTGGATGACATGACCGTCAAGGTCAACTTCGACAAGCCGACCCCCTTCCCCTACGGCCCGTTCTCCGGTGGCGAGAGCCCGATCCTGCAGAAGGCCCAGTTTGAAAACTGCATGGGTGCCCGGGCGCCGGAATGCACGGATGCGAATTTTGGCCCGATCGGCACCGGCCCGTTTGTGGTCGAGGAATTCAAGCCGAACGACGTGATCACCATGTCGGCCAACCAGAATTACCGCGATCCGGCCAAGCCTGCGTTCGCCAAGGTGCTGTTCAAGGGCGGCGGTGACGCAACCGCTGCGGGCCGCGCGGTGATGGAAACCGGCGAGTTCGACTATGCCTGGAACCTGCAGCTGGCGCCGGAAGTGATCGCCCAGATGGAAGCAGGCGGCAAGGGCAAGCCGGTTGCCGGCTTCGGCTCGCTGGTGGAACGCATCATGCTGAACCAGACCGACCCGTCGCCGAGCCTGCCCGAGGGCGAGCGCGCCACCGCCAAACATCCGCATCCGTTCCTGAAGGACCCGGCGGTCTACAAGGCGATGTCGATGGCCATAGACCGTCCGCTGCTGGTGGAAATCGGTTACGGCAAAGCAGGCAAAGTCGGCTGCAACTGGGTGCCTGCCCCTGCGGCCTTTGCATCCGACACCTTTGACTGCTCCACCCAGGACATCGAAGGCGCCAAGGCGATGCTGGAAGAAGCCGGTTACAAGGATACCAATGGCGACGGCGTACGGGAAACCCCGGACGGCAAGCCGATGGCAATCCTGTACCAGACCTCGACCAACGCCGTGCGTCAGGATTTCCAGGCTCTGATCAAGGAGTGGTGGGGCCAGATCGGCATCCAGTCCGAGCTGCGCAACGTTAACGCATCCGTGTTCTTCGGCGGTGATCCGGGCTCGCCCGATACCTTCCAGAAGTTCTATGCCGATGTGGAAATGTACGCCAACAACTTCGACGGCACCGACCCGCAGGCCTATCTGGCGAACGGTCTGTGCGACAAGGCGCCCCGCCCCGAATCCCAGTGGCAGGGCGAGAATATCTCGCGCTTCTGCAACGAGGAGTTCGACCAGCTGCACGCCGAGCTGACCAAGACCGCCGGACTTGAGGCCCGCGCCGAAATCGGCAAGCGCCTGAATGACATCCTGGTCGAAAACGGCGGCATGATCCCGCTGGTCCACCGCGGCCGCCTGTCGGCGCATTCCAACACTCTGGGCGGTGTCGACCTGAACGTCTGGGACAGCGAGCTGTGGAACGCGGCTGACTGGTACCGCATCAAGTAAGCCTGGCTTGCTTCACCAGGGCCCCGGCGCTGTGCCGGGGCCCCTTGCCATCCGCCACAGCCGCGCATGGCCTGGACGCGGGGCTCCGCCCTGCCTGTTCCGAATTCAATACAAGTTCAAAGGCGTTTAGCAGATGCTGACCTTTACAATCCGGCGGCTGATCCTGGCAGTTCCGACACTGCTGTTCATCAGCCTCGTGATCTTCCTGCTGCTGGAGCTCGCCCCCGGCGACCCGATGGCACAGGTTCCCCTGACCGTCCCCCCTGAAGTCAAAGAGAAGATGCGCGAGGCGCTTGGTCTTGGCCAGCCGATGCATATCCGGTTCTGGAAATGGATCGTGCAATTCTTCTGGATCGAGCCGCAGGTGCTGGTCGACCATTACCTGGGCACAAGTTTTTCCGCAGGCGACCTGCGGGTGATCTCCTGGCAGACCCGCTCGCCGGTGATGGATATCGTGGTTCAGCGGATGCCGCAGACCCTATGGGTTGTCGGCACCGCCTATGTTGTCGCCATCCTGATCGCGCTGCCGATCGGCATCTATTCCGCCTACCGCCAGTACAGCTGGTTCGACCAGCTGGGCACCTTTGTGTCGATGGTCGGCTTTTCAGTGCCACCGTTCTTCTCCGGGGTGCTGGTGATCGTGATCTTTTCGGTGCAGCTGGGCTGGTTCCCGTCGATCTATGACACCACCCATGTGGTCGACAGCTGGGACAGCTTTGTCTATCAGCTGAAGCAGATGATCATGCCGGTGATGGTGCTGGCGCTGCAGATCACCGCACAGCTTTCCCGCTTCATGCGCGCCTCAATGCTGGACAACCTGAACCAGGATTACGTGCGCACCGCACGGGCCAAGGGCCTTAGCGAATACGTCGTGGTGATGGTGCATGTGCTGCGCAATTCGATGATCCCGGTGGTCACCGTGATCGCGCTGGGGATTCCGGCGATCTTTGGCGGCGCCATCATCACCGAGCAGGTGTTCAAGGTGAACGGCATCGGCCAGCTGCTGATCGGCGCCATTCAGGCCAACGACCTGCCGATGGTGCAGACGCTGACCTTTATCTTTGCGGTGCTGATCGTGCTGTTCAATCTGATCGCCGACGTGCTGTACGGCATTCTTGACCCGAGGATCCGCTATGACTGAGCTGAGCAATCCTGTTCCTTCGAAACCGCCGCGCAGCCAATGGCTGGACGTGTGGGACCAGTTCAAATCCCACCGCGGGGCCTTGATGGGCGGGGCTTTGTTCCTGTTCATCATCCTGGCGGTCTACCTCGGCCCCTACCTGTGGGACCTTGAGGCCACCAAGATCGACATCCGCGCCCGCAATCAGGGCCCGACCTGGGCGCATCCCTTTGGCACCGACCAGCTGGGCCGCGACATGCTGGCCCGGATGATGGCGGGCGGCGCGACCTCGGTTTCCGTCGGTCTGACGGCGATGCTGCTGGCGCTGTTCCTGGGGTCGTTCATCGGGGTGCTGGCAGGCTTCTTCAAACGCCTGGACGGGCCGCTGATGCGTCTGACGGACTTGTTCCTGGCGCTGCCGCTGCTGCCGCTCTTGCTGGTGATGATGCTGCTGTTCCGCGAACCGCTGAACGCCACCTTTGGACCGGAACAGGGGATCTTCATCCTGATCGTGGCCTCCATCGGTGTCACCAGCTGGATGCCCACGGCGCGCATTGTGCGCGGCGATGTGCTGGCGCTGAAAGAGCGCGAGTTCGTGATGGCCGCGCGGTCCATCGGCACCACCAACAGCGGGCTGATCACCCGGCACATCCTGCCGAACGTGCTGTCGCCGATCATGGTCTCGGCCACCTTGGGGATTGCCACTGCGATCATCACCGAGTCGTCGCTCTCCTTCCTCGGCCTCGGCTTCCCGCCGGACTTCCCGACCTGGGGGCGGCTGCTGTTTGATGCGACCGATTACCTGCAGCAATACCCCGAACGGGTGTTCTGGCCCGGCATGGCGATCTCGCTGACGGTGCTGAGCGTCAACTACCTGGGCGACGGCCTGCGCGATGCGCTGGACCCGCGGATCCGCGGGCGCTGAGGCGTAACACACGCACACATTCAAATAAAAACATACCATCCGGCCGTTTTCCTGAAAGCGGCCGGTTTGTTTTGCCGGCGCAAGTTTCTTGAAAGCCGGGTTTTACCGGGACGGCCGAAACCGGGAAATCATCCTGCCGCGCCTCCTATCTTCAAACCGTCCGCCGCTTGCCCGTGCGTGAAAATTCCTCCATTTCGGGAAACCGTTCCGATTCCGCACCTGGAGGGCGCAATGTTCGAGACATTCGGCTTTGAAGAGACCACCGCACGGGAAGTTTCCGTCCTGTTCGCCCTTTGCATCGGCGCCCTTTTTGGTGCGCTGGCGCAGCTGACCCGCTTCTGCTTCCGCCGCGCCTTGGTTGGCAACGACCGGCGACAGGCGGCAGGGGTCTGGGCAATGGCCTTTGCGGTTGCAGTCCTTGGCACCCAAGCCGCGGTGGCGCAGGGCTGGATCAGCTTTGACGGTCACCGGCTGATGACCGGCGATCTGCCATTGCTGGCGATTGCCGCAGGCGGGCTGATGTTCGGGGCGGGCATGATCCTGACCCGCGGCTGCGCGTCGCGGCTGGTGGTGCTGGCAGGCAGTGGCAATCTGCGGGCACTGCTGGTGATCACAGTCTTCGCCGTTGCGGCCCATGCCACGCTCAAGGGCGTTCTGGCGCCGCTCAGAACCGCGCTTGGTTCCGTCACGCTGCCGATGGGGGAACAGGTATCGCTGGCCGTCCTGCCCGGCGGCCCGCTGTTGTGGAGCGCCCTGATTGCCGCGGCTGCGCTGGGTATTGCGCTGCGGTCGGGCAACCGCGCGCCTGCATTGGCTGGTGCCGCCCTGATTGGACTGCTGGTTCCCCTGGCCTGGGTGGGCACCGGTTTTGTACTGCTTGACGAATTCGACCCCATCGCGATGGAAAGCCTGTCGTTCACGTCTCCGGCGGCCGATACGTTGTTTTTCGTGATCGCCTCCAGCTCCATTCCTGCCGGTTTTGGCCCTGGGCTGATTGGCGGCGTGCTGCTGGGTGCCCTGATGGCGTCGCTGCTGAGCGGCAGCTTCCATTGGCAAAGCTTTGAGACCCCGCGCCAGACCGGCCGCTATCTGGCCGGTGCAGTGCTGATGGGAGCCGGCGGGGTGCTGGCAGGCGGTTGCACCGTGGGTGCCGGGCTGGCCGGCATTCCCACGCTGAGCCTGGCCGCCCTGCTGGCGCTGGGGTTCATTGCGCTTGGCGGCATCGGCATGAATGCCCTGCTTAATGCAGCTTCTTCCGGATCCGCTGGATCCCCAGCCACACCAGCCCGACAACCGGCAGAGTGACCGCCGCGATCAGCAGCTTCTTGTTCAGCCCGTAGCGCTCTGCCAGCGGCAGGAAGAAATCGGACACCAGCGACACCGCGTAATAGCTGACCGCCACCACCGACAGCCCTTCGACCGTGTGCTGCAGCCGCAGCGCCAGATCGGCGCGCCGGTCCATGCTGGCCAGCAGCGCCTGGTTCTGCGCCGAACGCTCCACATCCACCCGGGTCCTGAGCAGCTCGCCCGCCCGGCGCGCCCGGTTTGCCAGCGATTCCAGCCGCTTTTCCGCAGATTTCACCGTGCGCATGGCAGGCTCGAACCGGCGCAGCATGAATTCCGCCAGCGTCTGGAACCCTTCATACCGTTCCTCGCGCAGCAGGCTGACCCGCTGGTTGACCAGCGCGTCATAGGCCCCGGTGGCGCTGAAACGGAAGGCTGAGCGGGCGGCCATTGCCTCCAGCTCAGCCGAGACGGTCAGCAGCTGCGACAAGGTCTGTTCCGCAGGTGCAGAGCCGCTGGTCATCTCAACCATCATCTCGCTCAGATGGGTGTCCAGCGCGCTGATCGTCGGGGTCAGGCCGCGGGCGCGGGAGAACCCCAGCATCGCCATCGCCCGGTAGGTTTCGATCTCGCACAGGCGCTGCACAATCCGCCCGATGCGCTGGCTGCCGGTCTCCGCGTTCGGAAACACGGCAAAGCGCATATGCCCAGCCGGGTCGATGCGGAAATCGCCCGCAATCGTTGCGCTGCCGTCCAGCACTTGCGAGACCACCACGCTTTCCGGAACGAACCACTCGCGCACCAGCGTCTTGACTGCAGCATCCGCAGGCCTGGGCTCAACCCGGAACATGGTGGAGGTAATGCGCTGGCCCGGTGCCTCTGCCAGCCAATCCCTCGGGAAAACTTCGAAGTCCGCCGGGTCGAAGGCCCGGGTGCTGATCCCGTCGCTGTAAACCGTGTAGCTGACGAACTCGGTGTGCTGCTCCCACTTCAGCGTGTGGCGGCCGATCTGCGCCATGTGATGGGTGGCGCCCGGCTGCGGATGCGGCGCGCCGTGCCGGTCCAGCAGGTCCGTCAGGTGGCGCAGGTCCTGCATCCGGTCGCGGTGTTCGGCTTCGTTGGGCTGTTTGACCGCCAGATAGACCACTGTGCAGGGGCTGGACATGGCGGGGAACGGGCGGGCGTGCAGCTCGTTGGTCAGCGGATACCGCAGGGGGTGGTCCTGGATCGGGGGCATTCTGGTCTCCGGGGCAATGCGGCCGACCATAGAGCCACGTGGCAAGCATGTAAAGAATGTTTTATTTCAACGTGTTAGATGAATGCAATGGTATACGGAACGGGCTTTTCCGGGGGCCCTGCCCCCGGCCTGCGGCCTCCCCCGGAGTATTTTCAACCAGAAAGAAGCGCCAAAGCAAAAAGGCGCCCCGGTTGGAGCGCCTTCCTTTGTCTTGGGCAGCCGGTTTAAGTGATCATGCCCAGCAGCGTATCGAGGCTGGCCTTAGCATCGCCATAGAACATGCGGGTGTTTTCCTTGAAGAACAGGGGGTTCTCGATGCCGGAATAGCCGGTGCCCTGGCCGCGTTTGGAGACAAAGACCTGTTTCGCCTTCCAGCATTCCAGAACCGGCATGCCGGCGATCGGCGAGTTGGGGTCTTCCTGCGCCGCCGGGTTGACGATGTCGTTGGAGCCGATGACGATGGCCACATCCGTGTCCGGGAAGTCCTCGTTGATCTCGTCCATTTCCAGCACGATGTCGTAAGGCACTTTGGCTTCGGCCAGCAGCACGTTCATGTGGCCCGGCAGGCGGCCTGCCACCGGGTGGATGGCAAAGCGCACGGTCTTGCCCTTGGCCCGCAGGCGGCGGGTCAGTTCAGCGACATTCTGCTGCGCCTGGGCCACCGCCATGCCGTAGCCGGGGATGATCACCACAGAGTCGGCCTCGTCCAGGGCCGCCGCCACGCCGTCGGCGTCGATGGCGATCTGCTCGCCGTCGATCTCCATCGCCGGGCCTGCGGTGCCGCCGAAGCCGCCCAGGATCACGCTGACAAAGGAGCGGTTCATCGCCTTGCACATGATGTAGCTGAGGATCGCACCGGATGAGCCCACGAGCGCGCCGACCACGATCAGCAGGTCATTGCCAAGGCTGAAGCCGATCGCCGCCGCCGCCCAGCCCGAGTAGCTGTTCAGCATCGAGACCACCACCGGCATGTCGGCGCCGCCGATGCCCATGATCAGGTGGTAGCCAATGAACAGCGCCGCCAGGGTCATCAGGAACAGCGGCAGGAAGCCGCCCGAGTTGAAGTACCAGATCAGGCTGAGGAAGGAGAGGCCCGCGGCACCGGCGTTCAGCATATGGCCGCCCGGCAGTTTGGTGGCCGCCGAGGTCACTTTGCCCGCCAGCTTGCCAAAGGCGACGACTGAGCCGGTGAAGGTGATCGCGCCGATGAAGATGCCGAGGAACAGCTCAACCCGCAGGAAGGCGATCTCCGCCGGGGTCTTCTTGGCAATCAGCTTGGCAAAGGTGCCCAAGTCATCGGTACTGGCGGCGGCTGCCACATTGCCGATCTCGAAATGGGCGATGAAGCCGACAAAGACCGCCGCGAGGCCGACCAGCGAGTGCATCGCGGCAACAAGCTGCGGCATCTCGGTCATCTGGACCTTCTTGGCCACATAGGTGCCGATGAGGCCGCCGCCGGCAATCAGCAGGATCGACAAGAGCCACAGGCCGGAGCCGGGGCCGATGATCGTGGCAAAGACCGCCAGCCCCATGCCGGCAATGCCGTACCAGACCGCGCGTTTGGCGCTTTCCTGGTTCGAAAGCCCCCCAAGGGACAGGATGAAGAGAACAGCCGCAACAACATAGGCGGCGGTGGTGAAACCGTAATCCATGTGCCCGGCCTCCTTAAGATTTCTGGAACATGGCAAGCATGCGCCGGGTGACGAGGAAGCCGCCGAAGATGTTGATCCCGGCCATGAAGACGCTGAGCGCTGCCAGCAGGATCACCAGGAACGAGCCGGAGCCGATCTGCATCAAGGCGCCCAGGATGATGATCGAGGAGATCGCGTTGGTCACTGCCATCAGCGGCGTGTGCAGCGAGTGTGCGACGCCCCAGATCACCTGAAAGCCCACGAAACAGGCCAGCGCAAAGACGATGAAATGCTGCATGAAGCTGACCGGCGCAAACAGCCCGACCAGCAGCAGCAAGGCGCCGCCGCCTGCCAGCAGGGTGACCTGGCTTTTGGTCTGCGCCTTGAAGGCTTGGACCTCCTGCGCGCGCTTCTGCTCCGGCGTCAGTTCCGGCACAACTTCCTTCGGCTTAGCCGCAATTGCCTGAACTTTCGGCGGCGGCGGCGGGAAAGTGATTTCGCCCGCAAAGGCCACGGTGGCGCCGCGGATCACGTCGTCCTCCATGTCGTGATTGACCTGGCCGTCCTTTTCGGGCGTGAGGTCCGACATCATGTGGCGGATGTTGGTGGCGTACAGCGTCGAGGACTGCGCCGCCATCCGGCTGGGGAAATCGGTGTAGCCGATGATCGTCACGCCATTGTCCGTCACGATCTTCTGGTCTGCCACGGTCAGCTTGCAGTTGCCGCCCTTCTCCGCCGCAAGGTCAACAATGACCGAGCCGGGCTTCATCGCTGCGACCATATCCTCGGTCCACAGCTCCGGCGCCTCGCGGTTGGGGATCAGCGCGGTGGTGATGACGATGTCCACCTCCGGCGCCAGCTCGCGGAATTTGGCCAGCTGCGCCTCGCGGAATTCCGGGGAGGAGACTGAGGCATAGCCACCGGTGGCGGCACCGTCCTGCTGGGCTTCCTCAAAGTCGAGATAAACAAATTCGGCGCCCATGCTTTCGACCTGCTCAGCCACTTCCGGGCGCACGTCAAAGGCCAGGGTGATCGCGCCAAGCGAGGTCGATGTGCCGATGGCGGCCAGGCCTGCCACCCCGGCGCCGACCACCAGAACTTTTGCGGGAGGCACCTTGCCCGCCGCCGTGATCTGGCCGGTGAAGAAACGGCCGAAGTTGTTGCCCGCTTCAATGACCGCGCGGTAGCCCGCGATATTGGCCATCGAACTCAGCGCATCCATCTTCTGGGCGCGGGAGATCCGCGGCACCATTTCCATGGCGATCACATTGGCGCCCTTGGATTTGGCCAGCTCCATGCCCTCTTCGTTGCCCGCCGGGTTGAAGAAGGAAATCAGCGTCTTGCCCTTGGTGAGCCGTTTCAGCTCGGTTGTATCCGGCTGGCGCACTTTGGCGACGATATCGGATGCTTTCCACAGGGCCGCCGGCGTCTTGATGATCTCAACGCCCGCTGCCTCATACACTGCATCGGAAAAACCCGCAGCCGCACCGGCCCCGGTCTCAATCGCGCACTCATACCCCAGTTTCTGCAGCTGCTTTGCCGAATCCGGCGTCATGCCGACCCGGTTCTCGCCCGCAAATGTTTCTTTTGGTGTCCCTATTTTCACCTTATGGGTCCCCCTCGTCTTGCCCGTGCCAGCAATGCCTAGGTACGGATCACAATGATTTTCTATACTGCGCGCAAGATTATTGCGCAAGGATTTTGCCGCATTGCCGCAAAGTCATGCTGCAATGCCGCGTTCAGGTCAGATCCAGCGGCGCACCTTCTGTTCGTAACGGGCCCAGTCCGCCCGGAAGGTCCGGCGCAGCCTGTCTTCCTCGGGAATGACAAACCGCTTTTCCAGCAGCCACAGAAAGATGGGGATCAGCGGCAGCGACAGCACCGCGTCAAACCACAGCACCAGACCCGCAAGGATCAGAACATCGCCCAGATAGATCGGGTTGCGGCTGCGGCTGAAGATCCCGGATTGCACAAGCCGGCTGGGCGTCTGATGCGGGATGACCGTGGTCTTTTGCCGCCGCATCTCAGCAATGGCGAGCAAAGCCAGCAACAGGCCGCCGCCCAGCAGGATGCCGCCAAGAAACTCAGCCCATGCCCCGCCGAAAGAGAGCCTGAATGCGGCATGACCCGACTGCAGCCAGGCCGCCAGAACAAACCCCGCCAGCCAGACAGGTGGCACATCCAGCCATCGCATCACGCCCTGCCCGTTTGCAGAATATGTCCTGAAATCATGTACATTTCGGGCAATCTTCCCTTATCCGGCTTGGTCGTCCAGACCAGTTCGGCCGGAACTTTCAGAAAAGGACAAAATGCCCCTGATGCTGCAGAAACGACGAATCTGTTCCGGCTTGCGGCATGATCCTGCATAGATTCGCCCGGAAGCCTACGTATATTTATGTGTACTGAGACGGAGGGGCTTATTCCCATTCCATTTCTTCGAACACCCGGCCTGCATTTTTGGTGGCCAGTTCTTCGAATGTGTCCAGTCCTTTCCAGCGCGCCTGATCCACGTAATAGGCGCTGGCAAGGTCTCCGCCCGCCTCGATATGGGCGCCGACCTTGGCCCGCAGGTCCACCAGATAATCGAGGGTATAGCGCCGCAGCTGCGGCAGGCTGGTCGGGTGGCCATGGCCCGGGATGACATAGGCGGGCGCAAGCGGCTCCAGCTTGTCCTGCCAGGTTTCAACCCAGCATTTGGTGCAGGTATGCGGGAACACTGGCAGCATCCGTTCGTGAAAGGCGATGTCGCCGGCGATCAGCAGGTTCCAGTCCGGAATCCAGACCTGGATGTCGCCGGGATCATGCGCGGGACCAAGGTGCAGAACCTGGATTCCGACCCCGCCAAGGGTCAGGTCATAGCGGTCGTCAAAGGACAGGTTGGCGTGTTCCACCCGGGTCTCGCCCGCGCGGTCTTTGTTGTAGCCGCGCATCCGCTGCAGGATCAGGTCGCTGTTTTCCTGCGTCTCGGCGATGGCCTCGGCATGGGCCAGCACATCCACGCCCTGATCCCGCCAATAGCCGTTGCCCAGCATGGCATGGCCCTGGCCGTTTTCGTTGATCACCAGCACCACCGGCTGATTGGTCACCTGCCTGATTTCCTCATGCAGCGCCTTGGCCAGCGCGTCCGAGGCCCCGGCATTCACCACCACCACGCCTTCGCCGGTCACGATGAAGGACAGGTTGTTGTTGTGGCCTGCATTCTCGTAGGTAGGCGGTGCCGTGGCGCCGATGGCGGAGAACACATGCGGGATGACCTCCACCGGTTTGGAGTAGAGTTCGGACTGCGGGTACTGGTCGGCGATGTCTTCGCTGGCCTGTGCAGTTGCAGCGATGCACAAGGCGGCGCAGGCGGCGGCAATGGCTTTCATCGGAAATCTCCCTGGACGTTTGAAGTGACATTCACACATGCGAATGTGACTGTAAACGCCTGACCCGTGCGGCGTGACGGCACGGCGGGGTTGCCAGTTGCCACGGCCCGGTTAGGCTGGCCCGCAAAACAGGGAGGTCCGGCAAACATGACATTGCAAGGCAAACACGCGCTGGTCACCGGCGGCGGCACCGGCATCGGGCTGGCAATTGCCCAGGCTCTGGCGGCTGAGGGCGCACAGGTCACCATCACCGGGCGCAGGCAGGAGGTTTTGGAGCAGGTTGCAGCGGCGGGTGGCCTGCATCCGCTGGCAATGGATGTCCGCAGCGAGGAGGACGTGGCAGCTAAGGTGGACACGGCGGTGGCGACGCGCGGGCCAGTCCAGATTTGCGTGGCCAATGCCGGCGTTGCCGAGGGCGCGGCGCTGCACAAGACCTCGATGGAGTTCTGGCGCAATATGATGGCGACCAACCTGGACGGGGCCTTTCTGTCCATCCGGGAGTGCTTCAAGTCGATGCGGGAGACCGATTGGGGGCGGGTGATCACCGTGTCCTCTATTGCCGGCTTGCGCGGGCTGAAGGGCGGCGCCTGCTACTCCGCCAGCAAACACGGGCTGGTCGGACTGACCCGCGCGCTCAGCGAGGATTACCTGGGCACGCCGTTTACCTTCAACGCGCTGTGCCCCGGCTATGTCGACACCCCGATAGTCGAGCGCAACATCACCTCGATTGCCCAGCGCGCCGGGATGAGCGCGGTAGAGGCGCTGGACGTGATGGTGAATGCCAACCGGCACAAGCGGCTGATCGAGCCCTCCGAGGTCGCCGCCGCGGCGCTGTGGCTGTGCGGGCCGGGTTCGCAGTCCATCAACGGCCAATGCATCGAGATCGCGGGCGGGCAGACCTGATGGACCGGGAGGAATTCAACCGTTTCTGCGCCACCTTCCCGGCGGCGGAGCATGTGGTGCAATGGGGCAATTCCGACGTCTGGAAAGCGGGCGGCAAATTGTTTGCGGTCTGTGGCTGGGCTGACGGCAGGGATGCCTTCACCTTCAAAGCCGGGGAGATTGCCTATGAAGTTCTGCAGGAGCGCCCTGGCGTCCGCCCGGCGCCCTACCTGGCGTCGCGCGGGATGAAGTGGCTGCAGCAGTTTGACGACGATGGACTTACGGATGCGGAGCTGAAGGAGCAGATCACCCTGTCCTACCAGATGGTGACCGCGAAGCTGTCCAGGCGCAAACGGGCTGAATTCGGCATCCCCGATCCGCAGCCTGCCGCGCGCCAGGGCTGACGCAGGCGGCCCGCCTCTGGACAGACCGGAAGGGATACGATAGCAAACCACAAAGCTTTAAGTATAAAATACCCACTGCACGCGAGGCCCCGATGACCGATTTTGCAGCAACCAAGGCAATGTTCGACCTGCCGGAAGGCGTGACCTACCTGGACGGCAACTCGCTGGGCCCCCTGCCCCGCGCCGCCAAGGATCGGGTCGGGTCGATGATGCAGGACGAATGGGGCCAGATGCTGATCACCGGCTGGAACAAGGCCGGCTGGATGGATAAACCCAGGGCGCTGGGGGACCGGATCGGGCGGCTGATCGGAGCGGAGCCCGGCCACGTGGTGATGGGCGACACGCTGTCGATAAAGGTATACCAGGCCGTCGCCTCGGCGCTGGAGCTGAACCCGGGCCGCAAGGTCGTGCTGTCGGACAACGGCAACTTCCCCACCGACCTGTATATGGCAGACGGGCTGCTGAAATCGCTGGGGCCGGAGTATGAGCTGCGCGTGGTCGACCCGGAAGCAGTGGAGGACGCGATCACCGATGAGATCGCGGTGCTGATGATCACCGAGGTGGATTACCGCACCGGCCGCAAGCACGACATGAAAGCGCTGACAGAGAAGGCCCACGCGCTGGGTGTGCTGACGGTCTGGGACCTGGCCCACTCGGCGGGTGCCATTCCGGTGGATCTGGCCGGGTGCCACGCGGATTTCGCGGTAGGCTGCACCTACAAGTACCTCAATGGCGGCCCTGGCGCGCCTGCCTTTATCTATGTCTCGCCCCGCCACGCAGAGACCGCCCGCCCCGCCCTGTCGGGCTGGCTGGGGCATAAGGCGCCCTTTGCCTTTGACCTCGACTACAGGCCCGGCAGCGGCATCGACCGGATGCGCGTCGGCACCCCGCCGATCCTGCAGCTGACCGCCCTGGAGGCGGCGATGGATATCTGGGACAAGGCCGATATGACATCTGTGCGTGCCAAGTCCATCGCGCTGTGCGACCTGTTCATCGCCGAAATCGAAAAGGCCTGCCCGCAGCTGGAGCTGGCCTCGCCCCGCGATCCCGCCTTCCGCGGCAGCCAGGTGTCGTTCAAGTTCGATGAGGGCTATGCCGCGATGCAGGCGCTGATTGCCCGCGGCGTGATCGGCGACTTCCGCGCGCCCGACATCATGCGCTTTGGCTTCACCCCGCTTTACATCGACGAAGGCGACGTGCGCACCGCGGCAGAGATCATCGCCGACGTGATGACCAACGCCCTATGGGACCGGCCGGAATACATGGTCCGCCACGCGGTCACCTGATGCCTTCCACGCGTTCATACCATCTGCCGCTCTGCCGCCCGGCGGGCTGGGTGGCGCTATGGCGCCGCCTGGCCCAATGCGGCACCCTGAACCGGAGAAACCGTCCCTTTCCGTGAACCGTGATACACTTAGGAAAAGGAACGCTTCGATGACCAAACCCTACGACCCCGCCGACGATGGTGCCCAGATGTCCTTTGACGGGCGCATGTCCTATGGCGATTACCTGTCGCTCGACATGCTGCTGAACGCGCAGAAGACGTGGACCGACACCCATGACGAGATGCTGTTCATCATCCAGCACCAGACTTCTGAGCTGTGGATGCGGCTGGCCATTCATGAACTGACCGCCGCCCGTGACCGGCTGCTGGACGGCAAGGCGCATCAAGCCTTCAAGATGCTGGCCCGTGTCGCACGGATATTTGAACAACTGAATTCCGCCTGGGACGTGCTGCGCACCATGACGCCGTCGGATTACACCGCGTTCCGGGATGAGCTGGGGCAAAGCTCCGGCTTTCAGTCGCACCAGTACCGGCAGATCGAATTCATGCTGGGCAACCGCAACAAGGCGATGCTGCGCCCGCATTCCCACCGTCCGGACATCCTGGCGCTGCTGGAGGCGGAGCTAGCGCAGCCGTCGCTGTATGATGTGGCGCTGAAGGCACTGGCACAGAGTTTCCCGCTGCCGGAGGAGGTGCTGAACCGGGACGTGTCCGAAGCCTATGTGCCGCATGAGGCCGTGCAGGCCGCCTGGACCGAGGTTTACCGCGATACCGAAACCCACTGGGAACTGTATGAACTGGCCGAGAAGCTGGTGGATTTCGAGGACTACTTCCGCCGCTGGCGCTTCAACCATGTGACCACAGTCGAGCGTGTGATCGGCTTCAAGCGCGGCACCGGCGGCACCGGCGGCGTCAGCTATCTGAAACGGATGCTGGAAGTGGAACTGTTCCCCGAGCTGTGGCACCTGCGCACTGAGCTTTGAACATAGGAGCGGGCCGGGACACCGGCCGGCCTGTTACCGCAACGTCAGCCCGGCCCCGAGCAGGGCCGCCAGCTGGCGCACGCCGGCCTGATAGGCCGCATAATCCGCGGCGGTCTGCTTAACGCCTTTCAGAGCGGCGCAAATGGTTCGAGCGACCTCTGCGGCATCGCCGCTCAGCACGGCCTTCCCGGCCTTGGCCTGCTGGTCCAGCCAGTCCGCATAGATCCCGCTCAGGGCGGCCTCGCCCTCCGCGATCACCTCACCCGCCACGTTTTTAGTAACTTCGAACAGCTCCATCCCGTGCGGCGAAGCCATCATCATTTGCACGCCCTCTCCGGCCTGTCCCTCAAAGGCCGCCAACAGCCGGTCAGGCAGCGGCCCCGTCTCAGCCAGGGCGGCACGCACCCCGGCAGCCGCAGCGCCGTAGTAGGCGGCCACCAGCGCCCGGAAGATCGCGTCCTTGTTTTTGAAATGCAGATAGAGCGCCGGACGCGACATGCCCGCGCCCTTGGCAATGTCATCCATCGAGGTCTTGCGGAACCCATAGGTGGAGAACGCCGCCCATGCGGCCTCCAGGATCGCCTGCTGTTTTGGTTCAATGCCTGCCATGTTCATGTTTCCGCTTCTGACATTTATTGCGGAAAATGTCAATTGACATACTGACACTTTCGGTTAGATTTGTCAGAGACCCAGCAAAGGAAGACACGCCATGTCCACCACGCTTCGCATCAATGGAAAATCCCATCAGGTGGACCTGCCTGATGACGTCCCCCTGCTGTGGGTGCTGCGCGATGAGGTTGGCCTCACCGGCACCAAGTTCGGTTGCGGCGTGGCCGCCTGCGGCGCCTGCACCGTGCAAATCGGCGGCGAGGCCGTGCGCTCCTGCCAGGTGGCGCTGTCCGATGTCTGGGGCGAGGTGACAACGATCGAAGGCCTCGGCACGCCGGACGCCATGGCAGCGATTCAGCAGGCTTGGGTGGAACATCAGGTGGCCCAATGCGGCTATTGCCAGTCAGGCCAGATCATGCAGGCGGCGAGCCTGCTGGCGGAAAACCCGGCGCCCTCGGACGCGGAGATTGACGAGGCGATGCAGGGCAACCTGTGCCGCTGCGGCACCTACCCGCGCGTCCGGGCCGCCATCCATTCCGCCGCTCAGAAAATGCAGGAGGCGTAACCAATGGCCAGCATTGCAAAAATCGCCCGCCGCACCTTCCTGATCGGCTCCGCCGCCATCGTCGGCGGCGTGGCCTTCGGCGCCTATTACGTCAGCCGCCCGGCCCCGAATCCGCTGAAACCGGCAGAGGGCGAAGCAGCGCTCAACCCCTTTGTGCTGATCGACCGGAACGGCGTCACCCTGTTTGCGCCGCGGGCCGAGATGGGCCAGGGCGTGAAAACCAGCTGGGCCGCACTGATCGCAGAGGAACTGGACGTGGAGCTGGACCAGGTCAGGGTTCTGCACGGCCCTGCCGCGCAGGCCTATTACAACTCTGCCTTCATCGCCGATGCGCTGCCGGGCAAGGGCTATGACAGCGGCAATTTCAAACATTCTGTCGGGGAGGCGCTTGGGCATATCGGCAAGGTGCTGAACCTGCATGGCACCGGCGGCTCCACCTCGATGAAGGACGGGTTCAAGCGGATGCGCCAGGCTGGCGCCACCGCGCGCGAGACGCTGAAACAGACCGCGGCAGAGCGGCTGGGCATCAGCCGCGGCCAACTGAGCACCGTCAAGGGCGCGGTGGTTACGCCGGACGGCACGCAGATCCCCTACTCCGAGCTCGCAATGGACGCCGCCAAGCTGGACCCGGTGGACGCGGACCTGCGGCCCAGCAGCGAATGGCGGCTGATTGGTAAATCCCAGCCGCGGATTGATATGGCTGAAAAAGCCACCGGCACCGCCGAATTCGGCATCGACGTGCGGCTGCCGGGGATGAAATTCGCCTCGGTCCGCATGAACCCGCGCCAAGGCGGCGGCATGAAGGCTTTTAACGCCACTGCCGCCGAAGGAATGCCCGGCGTGGAAAAGATCGTGGACATGGGCGCGGGTGTGGCCGTGGTGGCAACGAACACCTGGTTGGCGATGCAGGCGCTGGACGCTATAGAAGTGGATTGGGAGGACGCCCCCTACCCGCCGGAAACCGATCAGGTCTTCGCCAGGATTGCGGAAGCTTTTGACGATACCCCGAACTCTGTCCTGCGCGATGACGGCGATGCGGACACGCTTCCAGAAGGCGCAACCGAGCTGACGGCGGACTATCAGGTGCCCTACCTGGCCCATGCCACCATGGAGCCGATGAATGCCACTGCACTATTGCAGGACGGCAAACTGACCCTCTGGTGCGGCAACCAGATGCCAACCTTCGTGCAAATGAAATGCGCCGAGGAAGCCGGGCTGGAAAGCGATCAGGTGGAGGTCAACACCACCTACCTTGGCGGCGGCTTCGGGCGGCGGGCAGAGTTCGACTATGCGGTGCTGGCCACCCGGCTGGCGAAACAGATGCCCGGCACCCCGGTGCAGCTCACCTGGAGCCGCGAGGAGGACATGCGCCATGATATGTACCGCCCCGGCGCGCTGGCGCGGATGCGCGGTGCCGTCAAGGACGGCCAGGCTGTGCTGCTGGACGGCAAGGTCGCTGCCGCCTCGCCGGTGGCGCAGGCGATGAAGCGCCTGGCGGACCTGCCACAGGCCGGCCCCGACAAGGTGCATGTGGAGGGATTCTTCAACGCGCCCTATGCGATCCCGAACTTCCGCGCCGCGGGGCATCTTGCGGACATCCGGATCCCGGTCGGCTTCTGGCGCTCTGTCGGCAACAGCTTCAACGCCTTCTTCGTCGAAAGCTTCATTGACGAGATGGCCCATGCTGCCGGCGCCGATCCGCTGGAGTTCCGCCTGGACCTCGCCCGCCGCGAATGGGCGCCCGCCGCCGCGGTGCTGGACGCGGTCAAAGAAATGTCCGGCTGGACCGGCCAGACGCCCGCAGGAACAGGCCGAGGCGTTGCCCTGTGCTACAGCTTCGGCACGCCAGTGGCCGAAGTGATCGAAGTGGTTGAGGACGACGGCAGCATCCGTATCGCCAATGCCTGGATAGCCTGCGACGTGGGTCAAGCCATCGACCCGGAGATCGTCAAGGCGCAGATGTTCGGCGGCATGGCCTATGGGCTGTCGGCGGCCTGCTTTGGCGAGATCACCTTCGCGGACGGGGCAGCGGAACAGGGCAACTTCCCGGACTATGACGCGATCCGCATGCATACGATGCCGCGGACGGAAGTGCAGGTGCTGGAAACCCAGACCCAGCTCGGCGGCGTCGGCGAGCCCGGCACCCCGCCCGCGGCCCCAGCACTGGCCAATGCGCTGTTTGACCTCACCGGCAAACGCGCGCGCCAACTGCCGTTGATGCATGAATTTGATCTGATGGTCTGACCCCGTTTGCGGCCTGCCTCGCCCGGCGGGCCGCTGGCTCATTGTCAGTCCAGGATCTTGACCATCCGGTAGTTGTGAATTTTCACACCGCCACGCTCAAATTCGCATCGTTTATCCAAGGCAAATCCCATCCGCTCGAAAAAACTGCGCGCTGCTTCGCTCGCCTCGACATACAGCAGCCTGATCCCCTGGCGCAGCGCGGCTTCTTCCAGTTTGCCGTAAAGCATCCCTGCAACGCCCTGCCCTGCCGCACGGGGATGGCAGAACAGCATGTCGATATGGCCATCCGCCTCCATATCGATGAAGGCAACCGGCACATCCGCATCATCCGCCGCCACCCAGACAGCCCGCCCATCGGACAGCTTCCGCAGGAAAACTTCACTTGACGGCGTCTCCGGGCACCAAGCGCTGATTTGCGCAGGAGAGTAAAACCGGCTGGCAATACCATGAACAGCGGATGTGAAAACATCCGCCAACACAGCTGTGTCACCCGCCCTGAATTGTCTAACTCTGCAGCAAAACGGCCTGCCGGCTGCCCCCTGCCATACATCAGTTGCCATATTCGGACCTTTTATGCTGACCGCTGCAAACCAGCCTGCGCCCTGCCAGCAGCCCAGGCCCTGACCGCATCGCCGAACGCCTCGAACAGCGGGCGCGACACCGGATCGCTGGCCGCATCCCATTCCGGGTGCCACTGCACTGACAGGGTAAATCCGGCGGCGTCCTTGATATAAACCGCTTCGGGGGTGCCATCGGGCGCCTGCCCGTCAATAACCACGCGGGCGCCCGGGCGTTTGATACCCTGCCCGTGCAGTGTGTTGGTCATCACTTCCTTTGCCCCGAACAAACGGTGGAACGCTCCGCCGGAGCTGAATTTCACCGCGTGGCGCAAGGCAAACTTTTCTTCCAGCGTGCCATCCGGCGGCATCCGGTGGTTCATCCGCCCCGGCAGGTCCCGGATCTCAGGGTGCAACGTGCCGCCCATCGCCACGTTGACCTCCTGAAAGCCGCGGCAGATGCCGAGGAACGGCTGGCCGCGCTCCACACAGGCGCGGATCAGCGGCAGGGTGATCGCATCGCGCGCCCGGTCAAAGGCTCCATGCGCTTCGGTCTCGGCCTCGCCGTACTCATGCGGGTGCACGTTCGGACGCCCGCCGGTGAGCAGGAAGCCGTCAAAACTCTCCAGCAGTTCCTCTACCGTCACAAAACGCGGGTCCGAAGGGATCATCAGCGGCATGCAACCCGCCACTTCGGCGATCGCCTCGGAGTTCATTGTTCCGCCTGCATGGACAGGGTACTGATCGTTGATCAGGTAGGAATTTCCGATGATGCCAACTTTGGGTCGCGCCATATTCCGCTCTTCTTGTGCTGTCTAAAGAAGAACCTAGCCCCCTGCGGGCGCCACATCAACGGGGAGCACGGCGCAACAGACTGTTCAGCCGCGCACAACGTTGCGGAATGTCCCTGCGAACTCAGATCTCGCCCTGCAAACCAGCTGCCTCGATGCCAGCCATTGCGGCAATCGCGTCATTGTCCGAGGTATCGCCTGTGACCCCCACGGCGCCGATCACGGCACCCTCGCTGTCCTTCACCAGCACCCCGCCCGGCACCGGGACTACCTGACCGCCATAGACACCGTTCACCGCGGCCATGAAATAGGCCTGAGCTTCTGCCCGGGCCATTTGTGCGGTGCCCGCCATGCCCAGCATCACCGCGCCGTAGGCCTTGCCCTGAGCAATCGGGAACCGGCCCGGTGCGGCGCCGTCCTCGCGCTCGAACGCCTGCACATGACCGCCGGCGTCCAGCACGACAACGGAAAGCGGCTTCAGCCCCATCTCATGCCCTTTGTCCAAGGCCACGCGGATGATTGTGCGGGCCTGATCCAGTGAAATCTTTGCCATGGGCGTCGTTCCTTCCGTTCGCGTGACGTTACGGAACAGAAAAGGAGGCCAAAAGGCCCCCTTTGACTACCCCTTTTTGCAGGGAAACTGTTTCATCCGGTCAGTTTGCCGCGGTCAGTTTGACGCTTCCTGCGCCTTCAGCTCCAGCCGCCGGGCGTGCAGCACCGGCTCGGTATAGCCCGAGGGCTGCACCCGCCCCTTGAACACCAGATCGCAGGCCGCCTGGAAGGCAATGGTGTCGAACCCTGGCGCCATCGCGCGATAGGTATTGTCGCCGCGGTTCTGCTCATCCACCACTTTGGCCATCTTGCGAAGGGAGCCCATCACCTCGTCTTCAGTGACAACACCATGATGCAGCCAATTGGTGATGTGCTGGGCCGAAATCCGGCAGGTGGCGCGGTCCTCCATCAGGCCGACGTCGTTGATGTCCGGCACCTTGGAGCAACCGACCCCTTGATCGACCCAGCGCACCACATAGCCCAGGATGCCCTGGGCATTGTTGTCCACCTCGCGGGCGATCTGGCGCGGAGTCCACTTGCGGTAGGTGGCCAGCGGGATCTCCAGGATGCCGTCCACATGGGCACGGCGGCCGCCTGCCTTGAGCTTCTCCTGCACCGCGAACACATCCACCTTGTGGTAATGCAGCGCGTGCAGGGTTGCGGCGGTCGGGCTCGGCACCCAGGCGCAGTTGGCGCCGGATTTCGGATGCTCGATCTTTTGTTCGATCATCGCCGCCATCATGTCGGGCATCGCCCACATGCCCTTGCCGATCTGCGCCTTGCCGGACAGGCCGCATTCCAGGCCGATATCCACGTTCAGGTTCTCATAGGCACCGATCCAGCCCTTGCGCTTGATGAAATCCTTGCGGGAGAACGGCCCCGCCTCCATCGAGGTGTGGATCTCGTCGCCGGTACGGTCCAGAAAGCCGGTGTTGATGAAGGCGACCCGGTGCTTCGCGGCTCGGATGCATTCCTTGAGGTTCACCGAGGTGCGGCGCTCCTCATCCATGATGCCGATCTTCACGGTGTGGCGCGGCAGGCCCAGGATGTCCTCGACCTTATCGAAGATCCGGTCGGTAAAGGCGACTTCCTGCGGACCGTGCATCTTGGGCTTTACCACATAGACAGACCCATGGGCCGAGTTGCCGCCGTCGCGCTTCAGGTCGTGCATGGCGATCATCACGGTGATCAGCGCGTCCAGAAGGCCTTCGTATGCCTCCTTGCCGTCCTGATCCAGCACCGCCGGATTGGTCATCAGGTGGCCGACGTTGCGCACCCACAGCAGGGCGCGGCCCTTCACGGTCTTGGCAGTGCCATCCGGCGCGGTGAAGCCAAAATCGGGGTTCAAGCGGCGGGTGATGATCTTGCCGCCTTTTTCCAGGTTGGTCTCCAGGTCGCCCTTCATCAGGCCCAGCCAGTTGAAATAGGCCAGCACCTTGTCCTCGGCATCGACGCAGGCGACCGAGTCCTCACAGTCCATGATCGCCGAGATCGCGCTTTCCAGCCGCACATCGGCCAGCCCCGCCTGGTCACGGGCGCCAATTGCATGGGCACGGTCGAATACCAGTTCCACGTGCAGGCCATTGTTGCGCAGCAGCACCGACTCCGGCGCCTTGGGGTTGCCGCGGTAGCCTGCAAATTTCTCCGGCTGCGCCAGCGGCAGATCATCGACCAGCAGCTGGCCGTCCTGCACATAATAGCGGCGCACATCAGCGTGGCTGGTGCCGGCGATCGGAAAGGCCTCGTCCAGGAACACCCGCGCCCGCGCCACAACCCGCGCGCCGCGGCCCCTGTCGTAGCCGCCCTTGGGCGCAGGGGTGCCCATCGCATCAGTGCCATAGAACCCGTCATAGAGGCTGCCCCAGCGCGCGTTCGCCGCGTTCAGCGCATAGCGGGCGTTGGTGATCGGCACCACCAGCTGCGGGCCAGGCACCGATGCAATCTCGGGGTCGACATTCTGCGTTTCAATCTCGAAGTCGCCGCCTTCGGGCAGCAGATAGCCAATGTCCGCGAGAAACGCCTTATAGGCCTCGTGGTCGTGCGGCTTGTCGCGGTTGGCGATGTGCCAGGCGTCGATCTTGGCCTGGATATCTTCACGCTTGGCCAGCAGCGCCCGGTTTTCCGGCCCGAACCCATTCACCAGTTCCGCCAGGCCTTTCCAGAACGTCTCTGCCTCGACACGGGTGCCGGGCAGCGCCTGTTTCTCAATGAAATCCGCCAGTTCCGGCGCGACCTGAATTCCCTGTTTCTCGACCCGGCTCATGTCTTGCTCCTTCCGGCGGTACACCACTGTATGCTGACCCCCTAACTAGGGCAGAAGTTTCCGATCAGCAACAAAACAGACCCCTTGTGAAACCGAACTCAATTTCTTGTTTTCCAAGAAAGTGCTGCGGATTTTTCCGGTTACTGCTGTCTGACGACCAATCCGCTTGCAGTCCCGCCTGCATCCACTACACCTGAAAAGAGCAGTGCAGAGGAGAGCGAGAATGGCCAAAGACACGCCCCAAACCTTCTACCTGAAAGACTACACACCCTTCGGGTATGACGTCGAAAGCGTCCATCTGACGTTCCGCCTGGCACCGGAAACCACCCGCGTTCTCAGCCGGATCCGCTTTGCCCCGAAGCCGGATGCGGCGGACAAGAGCTTCTTCCTGCATGGCGAGGAGCTGAAGCTGATCTCGGCCAGGATCGACGGTCAGGAGGTCACGCCTGAGGTGACCGGTAAAGGCCTCACCTGCGATGTGCCCAGCGCCCCCTTCACCTGGGAGGCTGAGGTGGAGATCAACCCGGCCGGCAATACCGCGCTGGAGGGGCTTTATATGTCCAACCGCATGTATTGCACCCAGTGCGAGGCCGAGGGCTTCCGCAAGATCACCTATTACCCCGACCGCCCCGACGTGATGTCGACTTTCACCGTGCGGATCGAGGGCGACGAGCCGGTGATGCTGTCCAACGGCAACCCCATGGGCCAGGGCGAGGGCTGGGCCGAATGGCACGATCCCTGGCCGAAACCGGCCTATCTGTTCGCGCTGGTGGCGGGCGATCTGGTCAACTACCCCGGCTCTTTCACCACAAAGTCCGGCAAGGCAGTGGAGCTGAACATCTGGGTCCGCCCCGGCGACGAGAACAAATGCGCCTTTGGCATGGAAGCGCTGAAGAAGTCGATGAAATGGGACGAGGATGTCTATGGCCTCGAATACGACCTGGAGCTGTTCAACATCGTTGCCGTCGACGACTTCAACATGGGCGCGATGGAGAACAAGGGGCTGAACATTTTCAACTCTTCCTGCGTTCTGGCCTCGCCGGAGACCTCCACAGATGCAAATTTCGAACGTATTGAAGCCATCATCGCGCATGAGTATTTTCACAACTGGACCGGGAACCGCATCACTTGCCGCGACTGGTTCCAGCTCTGCCTCAAGGAAGGGCTGACCGTTTTTCGCGACGCACAGTTCACTTCTGATATGCGCTCTGAGCCGGTGAAGCGGATAGACGACGTGATCACGCTCCGCGCCCGCCAGTTCCCCGAGGATGGCGGCCCCCTCGCCCATCCGCCGCGCCCGGAGGAGTTCCAGGAGATCAACAACTTCTACACCGCCACCGTCTATGAAAAAGGCGCCGAGGTGATCGGCATGCTGAAACGGCTGGTGGGGGATGACAACTACTACCAGGCACTGAAGCTGTACTTTGAGCGCCACGACGGCCAGGCCTGCACCATCGAGGACTGGCTGAAGGTGTTCGAGGACGCAACGGGGCGTGACCTGCAGCAATTCAAACTGTGGTACAGCCAGGCGGGCACCCCGCGGGTGAAGGTCTCGGAAGGCTACGCTGACGGCACCTATACGCTGACGTTTGAGCAGTCGACACCGCCAACGCCGGGCCAGCCGGACAAGGCCCCTCGGGTGATTCCGATGGCGGTTGGCCTGTTGTCGCCCAACGGTGATGAGGTCCGCAGCACGCAAGTGCTTGAGCTGACCGAGGCCAAACAAAGCTTCACCTTTGACGGGCTTGCCGCCAAACCGGTGCCGTCGATCCTGCGCGAATTCTCCGCGCCGGTGATCCTGGAGCGCGAGACCAGCAACGCCGAGCGCGCCTTTCTCTTGGCCCATGACACAGATCCGTTCAACCGCTGGGAAGCGGGCAATGCGCTGGCCAAAGAGGTCCGCGTCGCCATGGTGCTGGATGGCGCCGCGCCCGATGGCGCCTATCTGGACGCGCTGGAAAAACTGGTGCGCGACGATGCGCAGGACCCGGCCTTCCGCGCATTGGCGCTGTCGCCGCCCAGCCAGGCCGACATCGCCCAGACCCTGCATGAGCGCGGCTTCACCCCCGACCCGCAGAAAATCTACGACGCGGCGGAGACCTTTACCCAGACGCTGGCGCAGCAACTGGAAACCAGCCTGCCCCGGCTTTATGCCGCCACCACGGTCGAAGGCGCTTACAGCCCCGGTGCCGAAAGTGCCGGCAAACGCGCCCTGAACGGCCGCATCCTGTCGCTGGTGACCCGGCTCGACGGCGGCGAGCAAGCCGCGCGCCAGTACGCCGCCGCTGACAACATGACTCAGCAATACGCCGCCCTCGCCGCGCTGATGAAGGCCGAGAATGGTGATGCGCAAAGCCAGGCCTTCTTCGATCAATGGCAGGACGACCGGCTGGTGATGGACAAGTGGTTTGCCCTGCAGATTGCCTGCGCCGCGCCGGAGAATACGTCCGCTGTGGCGGCAGCCCTCACCAAGCACGCGCTGTTCGATATGAAGAACCCTAACCGTTTCCGTGCGGTTATGGGCGCACTGGCGGGCAATCACGCGGGCTTCCACCATGCCGGCGGTGAAGGCTATCAGCTGCTGGCCGAGAACCTCATTGCGCTGGACAAGCTGAACCCCCAGACCACCGCCCGCATGTGCGCCGCCTTCCAGACCTGGAAGCGCTATGATGCCGGCCGCCAATCGCTGATCCGCGCCCAGCTTACACGGATTGCCGGCACTGCGGGCCTCAGCCGCGACACCAATGAAATGGTCACCCGGATCCTGGATGCCTGAAACGCCTGATACACCAGCCCCAGCGGAGGACTACAGCTTCTCCCGCCGGGGCCGCTCCCCCGCGGCCATTCTGGCAACGGGCGGCTGGCTGGCGGCGCTTGTGGTGCTGTGGCTGGTGCTGGATGCCGCCCTGTGGCTGGTGGTCCTGCTCACCCTGCCAGTCCTGCCCGCCATTGCAGACCTGATCCGCAACCCCCTGTCCGGACTGAATATTTCCCAGAACCGGATCGAGTGGTTCACCGGAAAACTGACAGGCAAGGCAGAGCTGGATGAGATTGACCGGGTGCGGTTTGATACCCGCTGGGATTTCTCGGTGCGGGCAACGCTGATCCTGCGCAGCGGCAAACGCATCCGCCTGCCGCAAGAGGCCACCCCGCCGCACGCCGAAGCGGACGCCGAATTCCAGGCCCGCAGCATCAGGACCGAACGCCATCATTTCACTGCGTTTTGACGGCCTCGGCCTTGAACTTGCGCATCAGCTGCCAAACCCGCCGCCGCCCCCTGCGATTGTTCCCATTGAGGCGTTAACTTCCCCAGTGCCGCCATCTTTGCGCCCCAATGCCTGACGACATTGTGAGCAACGATAAGCTGCCACTCATCAGGAAGCGCAAATGCTCACAACCTCTCGACAGGCACGGGATCTCCTGTCCCGCATTTCAGGTCTGGTTTCCGACCGCTCCAAGCCTGCCGCCACTCTTGTTCCTGTTCCTGTTCCTGTTTCGCCCCCAGCCCCGGCAGGGGAACTGCTGAACCGCCGCCTGGAAGACAGCCTGTCGATCCCGGTCCGCAGCGAACAGGGCGATCCGGATTGCATCCAGGCCCAGGACCGCGGCCAGTTTCTGGCCCGCCAGGAGCGCTGGGACGAACTGTCCCGGCAAATCCGTGAAGCGGATCAAACCCGCGCCGCTGCTCGCTGCGGGCTGCCGCTGGCGGACCTCATCGCTTATGGTGCCAGGGCGGATGTTGTAAACGCAACCGAACATGCGCTGACAGAAGACCAGGATGCCTGCAGCCGCACATTGATCCGCGGCCTGATGGCTTTTGAGGCGTTGCGGGCTGAGAACCGCCATGACCCCTATCTGACAGCGCTGGTCGCCCTTGCCCATATCGACATCGGCTGGGCCTGGCGCGGGGCTGAGGGACACAATGCAGCGCCGCAGGCGAACCAGCGCCGCTGCGCCGCCCACTTCGACCGCGCTGCGGCCTTGCTGGATCCAATTGCAGACGAATGCCAGGACAGCCCATTCCTGAAAGCCGCACATTGCGCGCTGTTTGCCGGCCGCACTGCCGGGGCGCTGCGGGTGGCGGATGAGATTGGCGTCCTGATTGATCTTGCTCCCGGCAACCACCGCCACATGCGCACACTCGGCACCCACATGCTGCCGCGCTGGTCCGGATCCTATGCAGCCCTTGAACTGGAGGCCCGCCGCACCGCGGCGCGCACAGCAGAAACCTGGGGGGCCGGCGGCTATACCTGGGTTTACTTCGATACCATTGCCATCGACGATCAGGCCTGCACCCGTGTTGACACCCGGTTCTTCATCGACGGGTTGAAGGATATCGTCAAAGCCAACCCTTCGCAGGAGATGATCAACCTGCTGGCCGCCTATTGCACGGTTTCCCTGCGCAAGGGCCTGGGGCAGTCTCTGCAAACCGACCTGCCGCGGCTGAAGATCGCCGAGGCTGCAAACTGGCTGATCCGCGATCACCTGACAGAACTGCACCCTCTGGTCTGGGCGCATGCCGCCGAAGGCTTTGACAACAGCGCCCGCATCCGCTCTGTCAGCCGCTTTGCTGCCCGCGGCCATGCCGGCGCACTAGCTGCCATCGCCGGTCAATTCCGCGAAGAGATCGAAGGCGGGCAAAAAATCGCCTTCACCGACCGGGGCCTGCAATTCAGCCCCGCATAACCTGCCGGTTCAAAAGAGAAAAACGGGACTAAGGCTCCGCTGCCCTAGTTCTTCTTAAAGGCATCCATCAGCGCCGCTCCCAGCGCGCCAGTGCCTTGATCATTGCCCTGCTTGCCCTTGGGGCTGGCAGAAGTCTTGCCTTTACCAGCCGCAGGTTTGCCGCCCCGCCGCGGCCCCGCGCCCTTGGCCGGACCGCGCGCGTTGCGGTCTTCCTTGGCCGAAGCACCGCCATCCTTGCGCATGGTCAAGCCAATCCGCTTGCGCGGGACATCCACCTCGGTCACCGTCACCTTGACCACCTGACCGGTTTTCACCACCTCATGCGGGTCCTTCACAAACCGGTCGGCCAGCTGGCTGACATGCACCAGCCCGTCCTGATGCACGCCGATATCCACAAAAGCGCCAAAGGCCGCCACGTTTGTAACGGTGCCTTCCAGCACCATGCCCGGTTTCAGATCGGTGATCTGCTCCACCCCGTCCTTGAACGATGCCGTCACAAAGGACGGGCGCGGGTCGCGGCCCGGCTTCTCCAGCTCCTGCAGAATGTCCAGCACGGTGGGCAGGCCAAAACTGTCGCTGACAAAATCTTCAGCCCGCAGCCCTTTGAGGGCGTTTTCATCGCCCATGATCTGCCGGATATCGCGCCCGCAGGCCGCCACGATCTTGCGTGCCACGTCATAGGCCTCAGGATGGACCGAGGACGCATCCAGCGGCTCCTTGCCATCACGGATGCGCAGAAAGCCTGCGCATTGCTCAAACGCCTTGGGGCCCAGCCGTGCCACCTTCAGCAACTCCTTGCGGGACATAAACGCGCCATTCACATCGCGGTGCGCCACAATCGCCTCTGCCAAGCCGGGGCCAAGACCCGAGACATGCGCCAGCAGCGGCGCCGAAGCCATATTGAGATCCACCCCCACGCCGTTCACCACATCCTCGATCACCGCCTCCAGCGATTTCGAGAGTTTGTGCTGGTCCACATCGTGCTGGTATTGGCCCACTCCTATGCTTTTGGGTTCGATCTTCACCAGTTCCGCCAGCGGATCCTGCAGGCGCCGGGCAATCGACACCGCTCCGCGCAAACTCACATCCAGATCCGGAAACTCCCGCGCGGCCAGCTCGGATGCCGAATAAACCGAGGCCCCTGCCTCACTCACCACCACCTTGGTCGGCGCTTTTACCTTGGCGGGCAGATGGTTCAGCACCTCCGCCACCATCCGCTCAGTCTCGCGGCTGGCAGTGCCGTTGCCGATGGCGATCAGCTCGACGCCATGTTCGGCGATCAGTTTGACGATGGACACCTGCGCGCCGCGCAGATCGTTCTTCGGCTGGAATGGATACAGGGTCTCGGTGGCCACCAGTTTCCCGGTTGCATCAACCACTGCCGCCTTGACGCCGGTGCGGATGCCCGGGTCCAGCCCGAGGGTCGGCCGCGCACCGGCTGGCGCTGCAAACAGCAGGTCCTTCAAGTTACGCGCAAAAACCTGAATTGCGTCCTCCTGCGCTCGCCCCCGCAGATCGCCCATCAGTTCCAGCATCATCGACAGGCTCAGCTTCACCCGCCAGGTCCAGCCCGCCACCTTGCGCAGCCATACATCGCCCGGCCCGTTGCCGCCCGCGCCCAGTTCCGCCGCAACTATCGCCTCGGCCCGCGCAGCACCTTCCTCCGGCTCCGGTCCCGCGTCCAGCGTCAGCACGCCTTCGTTCGACCCGCGCAGCATCGCCAGCGCCCGGTGCGAGGGCACATCCGCCCAGCGCTCGGTATGGGCGAAGTAGTCGGAGAACTTGGCGCCTTCCTGTTCCTTGCCCACGATCACCTTGGCAGTCAGCACCGCCTCCCGCTGCATAAACTCCCGCAGCCGTCCCAGCAGCTGCGCATTCTCGCACAACCGCTCGGTCAGAATGTCCCGCGCCCCGTTCAGCGCGTCCTTCACCGTTGCGACCGCCTCGGTCACATACCCATTGGCCAGTTTCTCGGGATCCGCGCTGCGGTCGCCCAGAATGGCGTCGGTCAGCGGCTCCAGTCCGTTTTCCTTTGCAATCATCGCCTTGGTGCGCCGCTTGGGCTTGTAAGGCAGATAGATGTCCTCCAGCTGCGCCTTGGTCTCCGCCTTGGCAATCGAGGCGGCAAGATCATCGGTCAGTTTTTCCTGCCCCTGGATCGAGTCAAGGATAGCAGCCCGGCGCTTCTCCAGCTCGCGCAGGTATTCCAGCCGTTCCGCCAGGGTGCGCAGCTGAGTATCATCCAGCCCCCCCGTCGCCTCCTTGCGGTAGCGTGCGACAAAGGG
Source organism: Leisingera sp. F5 (assembly GCF_001593695.1). Lineage (NCBI taxonomy): Bacteria > Pseudomonadati > Pseudomonadota > Alphaproteobacteria > Rhodobacterales > Roseobacteraceae > Leisingera > Leisingera sp. F5. The sequence goes on from NZ_LUKH01000014.1 coordinate 116,046, forward strand.
AACCGTTGCGCCCTCATCCAAGAGTCCGACAGCGGCGGTCACCTGTTTGGGTGCGGCACTGATTTCTGCGGCGATAGTCTGGGCGATACGGGCGGATGTGTCCAATGCGGCCTCCTGTTGGTCTGCTCGGATTGCCAGTTCTAGCCGCCCGTCCGCGCCGCGCCAAGAGGACAATGCGCAACTGGCAGCTGGTTGCCGCCCCCTTAGGGTCCGTCCGGCAGATCCTGCGTGTGCGCTTCCCCCCAGGCCCGGATCGCAGTCATGACCGGCGCAAGCGCCTCTCCGCGCTCAGTCAGGTGGTATTCCCACCTCGGCGGGTTTTGCGAATAAGCCCGCCGTTCCAGCACACCGCTGTCTTCCAGCTTGCGCAACCGCCCGGACAACGTGTTCGGCGACACTTTCAGAATGTCCTGCAAGTCCTGGAACCTGCGCGCCCCCTCCAGAAAGAATTCACGCAGGATCAGCAGGGTCCACTGATCCCCCATCACATTCGAGGCCCGCATCACCGGGCAATTCTGGCGCGTTTCCTGGCTCATACAAGAAAATGTAAGGGGCTGGCTTGCAAATGTGAAGTCACTACATAATTTATAGTCACTTCAAGATTGGAACCCACCAAACCCGGACCACAGGAGCAAGGACATGTTCGAAACTTTCGCAACCGCCTACGTACAGGCCTTCGCCGTCATCCTTCCGGCCTTCGCTGTTGGAATCCTCAGCATCGGGGCTTGCAAATCCGGCCTCCCGCTCCGGCAATCGGCAACTGCGGTGGCTGTGGCGGCTGTCGCCCTGGGGCTCTGGCACCCATTGGTCGTCCTGCTTGCCAAAGCCGGGATCCTCATGCCGCCCCTGGCGGTAACCGATCCGCCGTATGCCCTCATGCCCCTGATCGGCGGAGCAGCCCTCCTGTGGGGTCTGGGCCGGCTGACAGTCACCGGCCGGGCGATTCTCGGCAGTTTGGGGCATGCCGAATTGATCAGCATTCAAAGCCTCCGGCTGATGGGCGGCGTGTTTCTTCTGGGCTGGCTGATGGGCGCCCTGCCCTGGCAATTCGCTCTGCCTGCGGGCATCGGAGACATTCTGGCCGGCATTGCTGCGATCCAGGCCATGCGCGCCCTGAACCGCGGCGATGCAAAGGCCGAGGATCTGGTGCGCCGCGCCAGCTATATCGGCCTGCTCGATTTTGCCATTGCCGTCAGCCTTGGCATCGCGACGTCCGCAGGCGCTTTGCAGTTCATGGCCTTCGATAACCCCAACATCATCAATGCCTACCCGCTTGCCTTGTTCCCGGAGTACTTTGTGCCGGTGTTCATCGCTTTCCAGCTGTTTTCTCTCGGCGCCCTGCGTCGCAACAGCCAACGGCTGGCCGCTGCCTGAGTGCTCCACGCGGCAGCTCTTCGGGGCTGCCGCCCTCTGCCGCTCGTTTCCGCAATTTGCTCCAACCGTCAGGCAGCCAACCCCATTTCCGGCTGCCTGCTGCTTTTCCCAGCCTTGCGGCTCTTGCCCCCCCTGCCGCACTGGCCTAGAACGCTTGCCAACCAAGGACATTCGGATACGGCGGAAAACCATGCTCGACCTGACATATGAACTCCCCAAGCCCAAGGTGATCGCGGGCGCCAAGCATGACTGGGAACTGGTCATCGGCATGGAGGTGCATGCCCAGGTCAGCTCCAAGTCCAAGCTGTTCTCCGGCGCCTCCACCAAATTCGGCGCCGAACCGAACTCCAACGTGGCTTTTGTGGACGCAGCGATGCCTGGCATGCTGCCGGTGATCAACGAGTTCTGCGTTGAGCAGGCCGTGCGCACCGGGCTGGGGCTGAAGGCGGAGATCAACCTGTGGTCGGCCTTTGACCGCAAGAACTATTTCTATCCCGACCTGCCGCAGGGCTATCAGATCTCGCAGCTGTACCACCCCATCGTCGGCGAAGGCGAAGTGCTGGTGGAACTGGGCGACGGCACCGCGCGCAACGTGCGCGTGGAACGCATCCACATGGAGCAGGACGCGGGCAAGTCGATCCACGACATGGACCCCAACATGTCCTTTGTCGACCTGAACCGCACCGGCGTCTGCCTGATGGAGATCGTCTCCCGCCCCGACATCCGCGGGCCGGAGGAAGCGGCGGCCTATATCGCCAAGCTGCGCCAGATCATGCAGTATCTCGGCACCTGCGACGGCAACATGCAGAACGGCAACCTGCGCGCTGACGTGAACGTCTCTGTCTGCCTGCCCGGCCAGTACGAGAAGTACCAGGAAACCCAAGATTTCGGCCATCTCGGCACCCGCTGCGAGATCAAGAACATGAACTCCATGCGCTTCATCCAGCAGGCCATCGAGGTCGAGGCCCGCCGCCAGATTGCGATCATCGAAGCAGGCGGCAAGATCGACCAGGAAACCCGTCTGTATGACCCGGACAAGGGCGAAACCCGCTCCATGCGCTCCAAGGAAGAGGCGCATGACTACCGCTATTTCCCCGACCCCGACCTGCTGCCGCTGGAAATCGAACAGGCCTGGGTGGACGATATCGCCGCCAATCTGCCGGAGCTCCCCGACGAGAAAAAGGCGCGGTTCATCAAGGACTTTGGCCTGTCGGATTACGACGCCTCAGTGCTGACTACTGATGTGGAATCAGCTGCGTTCTTTGAAGAAACCGCCAAGGGCCGAAGCGGCAAGCTGGCCGCGAACTGGGTCATCAACGAGCTGTTCGGCCGTCTAAAAAAAGAAGACCACGCAATCACCGAGTCGCCGGTTTCTCCGGCGCAGCTGGGCGGCATCATCGACCTGATTTCATCGGACGCGATTTCCGGCAAGATTGCCAAGGACCTGTTCGAGATCGTCTACACCGAAGGCGGCGACCCGGCGCAGATCGTCGAGGAACGCGGCATGAAGCAGGTGACCGACACCGGTGCGATTGAGACCGCTCTGGACGAGATCATCGCCGCCAACCCGGCGCAGGTTGAAAAGGCCAAGGTGAACCCGAAACTGGCGGGCTGGTTTGTCGGCCAGGTGATGAAAGCCACCGGCGGCAAGGCCAACCCCGCTGCCGTGAACAAGCTGGTGGCACAGAAACTGGGCGGCTGATCCACCCCGGAAACCGGACACGGAAAGGGCGCCGCACGGGTGAAACCGGGGCGCCCTTTTTGCACCCTGCAGGAGGGTGACATGCGTGCACCCACCCCCTCCTGTGCACTCGGGGTGACAAATCACTGAGGGCCGCGACCTGTCTCGGGCGGATGCGAAAATAGATTCTTTGAGTCCTCTGCCCCTGCCGCCGGGCGCAGCACAGCCTGCAGCGGGTCCAGCACAGGGCCCGTATCAGGCTTGGCCCCTGCTCATCAAGCTGGCCAATTCGCCACCCGGATAAGCCTGTGCAGCATAGGCAAAGCTCCCCTCTTGCAGGATTTCCTCGCCTGCACGGCGCAACGCCCCCAAGGCCGCCCGCGCTAAGGAGCCCCCGGTGCTGATCCGCGTCACCCCGGCCGCAGACAGTTCTGCAACGTTCAGCACCTCCCCCTGAAGCCCCGCCACAACATTTACCGGCTTGTCCACTTCCGAGCACAGGGTCCGGACGGCGGCGAGGTCCGGCAGCCCCGGCGCATAGAGCACATCTGCCCCCGCCTCGGAAAAGGCCTGCAGACGGCGAATAGTATCCTTGAGGTCGGGCCGCCCCCAGAGAAAATTCTCAGCCCGCGCCGTCAGCAGAAAGGGACGTCCCCGGGCGGTTTCGGCGGCCGCGGCGATCCTGTCCGCCGCCTCGCTGATCTCATAGATCGGGCGCTCCGCCTCCCCTGTTGCATCTTCTATGGCGCCGCCGACGGCTCCGGCTGCCACCGCCCCGATAACGGTCTCGGCACAGTCCTGGGGCAAATGCCCAAATCCATTTTCCAGATCGGCGGACACCGGCAGCTCCGCCGCATTGACGATCTGCCCTGTATTCCGCAGGATTTCAGCGCGCGACAGCTCTGCAAATGAGTCTCGCTTGGCCACGGAAAATGCATACCCTGCACTGGTTGTCGCCAGCGCCTGAAACCCCATCGCGGCCAGTATCACCGCCGAACCCGCATCCCACGCATTGGGCATGACAAAGGTTTCACCCTGCTGGTGCAGCGCCCTGAACGTCTCAAATTTCTCGACCTGCGTCTGCATGGCGTTTCCTCCTGCGGTATCGTCAATCCGGTTCCCCTAGACTTCCCGCAATTGATGCGGCGCTCAAGCGGCAATTGTTCGCTCCGGGACGAAGCCTATGGCGGATGCCGGACCGCCGGCACAACCCGCGGCGGCTTGACCCGCCCCCCCTTTCCGCTAAACCTGCCCCCCAAGACAGGAGAGCCGCATGCCAGCCTTTGAGTACAAAGTTGTTCCCGCCCCCGCCAAGGGCACCAAGGCGAAGGGGGTAAAGACCCCTGAGGCCCGCTTTGCCAATTCAGTGGAGATCCAGCTTAATGAAATGGCCGCGGACGGCTGGGAGTTCCAGCGCGCAGAGCTGCTGCCGAGCGAGGAACGTTCCGGCCTGACAGGCTCCACCACTAACTGGCGCAATGTGATGGTGTTCCGGCGGCCCATTGCCGCGGACCAGGTGGCAGAACCGCCCGCGCCGGGCCGCAAGGAACCTGCAGCCCCCTCAGTCGAGTTCCGGCATTCCGAGCCGCAAGCCCCACCGCTCACGGCGACAGCCGGCGACCCGGAGGCGCCGCTGGAAGCCATACCGGTGCCAGGGCCGGGCGCCGCCAAGATGCAGTCCGATGACGGTGTCGAAGAACTCAGCCCGGTTGCAGGCATGACCGCAGCGCTGAAGAAACGCGCCGAACAGAAAGGCGACGGGGAGGACTGATCCTCCCGCGCCCTGGTGCCTAGACCCCGATATCCAACGCCAGCGCGTGAATGCGCGGCACGATGCCCCCCAGCGCCTTATGCACGGCGCGGTGCTGCGCCACCCGGTTCATCCCCTCAAAGGCTCCGGCGCGGATCATCACTGCAAAATGGCTTTCGCCCGAGCCATCGTCGCCGGCATGGCCTGCGTGTTTGTGGCTTTCGTTCACCACTTCCAATGCGCTGGGGGCAAAGGCCGCCTGCAGCGCTGCTTCCATCTCTTTCTTCACGTTCATTTTCCGCTCATCCCCATAATTTTTTCGGCGCGCCCCCTTCTATCTGGCGCCCCTTAGACTAAACTGCTGCCTCCGAGTCGAACAGATGCGTCTAGAAGGTGCGCCCCCATGAGCAAGTCCGATCCCTTTGGCTTTGATATGTCCATCCGCTCAGCCAAAAAGAAGAATCCGCGCGGACGCCGGGCCGCTACCGGCGCGTCCGAAACTTCCGTCCGTGTCTGCGACAAGGACGGGTGCGAGGAAGCCGGCAAGTTCCGTGCGCCCAAGGCGCCGGATGTGCTGGATGATTTCTACTGGTTCTGCCAGGAGCACGTGCGCGAATACAACAACGGCTGGAACTTCTTTGAAGGCACCACCGAAGCCGAACTGAACGCGCAGCAGTCCAAGGACAAGGTCTGGGAGCGCGAGACCAAGCCGATGGGCGATCCCGAGGCCCGCGCCTGGGCGCGGCTGGGCATCGAGGATCCGCATCAGGTGCTGGGCGGCAACGCAACCCAGAATCCCGGCCGCGCTGCCAAAACGGGCCGCCGCCTGCCCCCCACCGAGCGCCGCGCGATCGAGATCCTGGAGGCCAAGGACGACTGGTCCAAGGCCGACATCCGCAAGGCCTATAAGAAGCTGATCAAGGTGCTGCACCCCGACATCAACGGCGGCGATCGCAGCCAGGAAGAGCAGCTGCAAGAGGTCATGTGGGCCTGGGACCAGATCAAGGACAGCAAAAGCTTCAAATAAGCGGCCGGAACACGGATGCGCAAAGAGCGGCCAGAGGCCGCTCTTTTTTTATCGACGCCGGCCCCAGGCCACGGCCAGGCAAGCGCCAAGGGCCAGGCAGCTATCCTTTGGGTCAGGCGGCCGCGCTTTTGCGACCGCGGCGGCGGGGATTCTATCCTTCTGCAGGCAGGCGGAACGGGTAATTCTCGCATAAATTGAAGTTATCAGCACCGCCCAAGCCAGCAGCCTCCGCTGCACCCGCCCCAACAGGAGACAGCCAATGCACCGCCTCGCCCTCACCGCCCAGCTGACCGCCGGAACCAGCCACCAGCAGATCGCCAAATTCATCAGCCGGAACCGCCCGGCCTTCCGCGATGCCGGCGCCACCGGCATGATGATCCGCAGCGGAGAAGAGGTGCACTTCATCCTGGAAGGACCGGAAGCCGCCTTGCAGAACACCGTCAGCCAAGCCAAGTCCAGCCCGCTGTTCATGTCTGCCAAGGTTACCGGAGCGATGCCCATCCGCTCCCGCGCATTCGACAAGATCTGTCTGGCCTATGCCAGGGCCGAGCACCTCGCCAGCGCAAAGCGCCGCGAAGTCGCCATGCTGACCGGGCTGGCGTTCAACAGGCAGGCGCTTGCCGCCTGACGCCCTGCACCGGTCGGCCCGCGACCCCTGTCACGGGAAGTCGCCTCAGATCAGGCTGCTATGGGCGGTCTTTCGCCGAAACGTTAAGATAGACTTTTTATTTCTTTGACGTGTACTGCTACGACCGGCTACCCAAAGATGTGCCGGCTGCAGCCTACCCCCCCAAAGCTCAGCAAGAGCCGGCAAAACGCGCCCCCCGCTGCCCGGCTGGGGGCGCTGTGCGTAAGACAGGGTGCTGCCCGCCACTCCCGTCCGGCCCGTCCAGATCCGGAACAATCGCAACCTCAGCTGGTTTGCGGCGTTACTTTCCCTTGCCCTTGCCCGCCAGATCAGGCACCAATCCCGCGAATTGACCCCTGACAGCAGGGAAGAGGGATAAGGATCGACTGCGATGACCGACGGCTTTGTGGATATGGATGCGAAACCGACCGAAACGATTTCGGTCCGCGATGTGTTCGGGATCGACACCGACATGACGGTCAAGGGTTTTGCCGACGGCTCCGAGCGGGTGCCGGCAGTGGACCACACCTATAAATTCGATCCCGAAACCACGCTGGCCATCCTGGCAGGTTTCAGCCACAACCGCCGGGTGATGATCCAAGGTTATCACGGCACCGGCAAGTCGACCCATATCGAACAGGTCGCCGCGCGCCTCAACTGGCCCTCCGTGCGGGTGAACCTCGACAGCCACATCTCCCGGATCGACCTGATCGGCAAAGACGCAATCAAGCTGCGCGACGGTAAGCAGGTGACTGAGTTCCACGAAGGCATCCTGCCCTGGGCGCTGCGCAACCCGGTTGCCATCGTGTTCGACGAATACGATGCGGGCCGCGCCGACGTGATGTTTGTGATCCAGCGGGTTCTCGAACATGACGGCAAGCTGACCCTCTTGGACCAGAACGAGATCATTACCCCGAACCCGTTCTTCCGCCTGTTTGCGACTGCAAACACCGTTGGCCTTGGCGACACCACAGGCCTGTATCACGGTACCCAGCAGATCAACCAGGCCCAGATGGACCGCTGGTCTCTGGTCTCGACGCTGAACTACCTCAGCCATGATGCCGAGGCCGCGATCATCCTGTCCAAGGCGCCGCATTACAACACCGCCGAAGGCCGCAAGACTATCAGCCAGATGGTCACCGTTGCCGACCTTACCCGCACCGCCTTCATGAACGGCGACCTCAGCACTGTGATGTCGCCGCGGACCGTGATCAACTGGGCGCAGAACGTCGAGATCTTCCGCAACGTGGGCTATGCCTTCCGCCTGTCATTCCTGAACAAATGCGACGAGCTGGAGCGCCAGACCGTTGCCGAGTTCTACCAGCGCTGCTTTGACGAAGAGCTGCCGGAAAGCGCGGCCAGCGTGAGCTTGGGGTGACGCCTGTTTTTGTCATAGGATCCATTTGGCTCTTGCTTGACGCGATTTGGCTATTTGACAAAACTGGTTGGAAGAAGACTGCTCCGTCAGCCATGACGGGCAGTCAACACAGTCATTTGATACGGCCGCGATGGGAATGCTCCATTTTGTTCCTGACCGTGTCGATCTGGAGTGCGTTCAATGGCTAAGAAGCCCAACGACAATCCCGCCGATCCGTTCAAGAAAGCGCTGGCCGAAGCCACCAAGGTGATGGCCGATGACCCGGAGCTGTCGGTCAGCTACACCGTCGACCCGTCGGGGCTGTCGGGCGATTCCATGCGGCTGCCGCAGGTCTCCCGCCGGATGAGCCGCGAAGAGGTGCTGCTGGCCCGCGGCACCGCCGACGCGCTGGCGCTGCGCCACAAATTCCACGACGACGCCACCCACGCCAAATATACCCCGCAGGGCGAAATGGCCCGCGATCTCTATGAGGCGATGGAAACCGCCCGCTGCGAGGCGATGGGCGCGCGGCATATGCCCGGCACGGCCTCGAACATCGACGTGAAGATCCGCAACGAGTCGATCCGCCGCGGCTATGACCAGATGAAATCCTCTTCCGAGGCGCCGCTGGCGGCCTCGGCCGGCTATCTGATCCGCCATCTGGCCACCGGGCGCCCGCTGCCCGAAGGGGCCTCCAACATCATGGAACTGTGGCGCGGCTTCATCGAAGCCCAGGCGGGCGGCACGCTGGAAAACCTGGACGAAACCATTGCCGATCAGGCTGAATTTGCCAAACTGGCCCGGCAGGTGATCTCCGACCTCGGCTATGGCGACCAGCTGGGCGATGACCCGGATGAGCTGGACGACGACGCCAATGACGAAGCCGAGGACAACGCCGAAGAGCAGGACGATCCGGACAGCAGCGGCCAGGACGACTCCGAGGACGAACAGGCCGACGCCAGCCCCGAGCAATCCCAGGAACAGCAGCAGGACGAAAGCCAGGCCCAGGTCTCGATGGACGAGATGGCGGACGATGAGTTCGCCGAGGACACCGAGATGCCCGACGGCGAAGCACCGCTGGAACCGCCAGCCCCGCCGCCGGCGTCTGAAGCCGATCCGGACTACAAAGTGTTTCAGGACACCCATGACGAGGAAATCGCTGCCGAGGATCTGGCCGAACCTGCCGAATTGGAACGCCTGCGCGCCTATCTCGACCAGCAGCTGGAGCCGCTGAAGGGCGCCGTTTCCCGCCTGGCCAACAAGCTGCAGCGGCGCCTGCAGGCACAGCAGAACCGGTCGTGGGAGTTTGACCTGGAAGAAGGCACGCTGGATGCCGGCCGCCTGGCCCGTGTTGTCGCCAACCCGACGACCCCGCTCAGCTTCAAGCGCGAGAAGGACACTGAATTCCGCGACACCGTGGTGACGCTGCTGCTGGATAATTCCGGCTCGATGCGCGGCCGTCCGATCTCAATCGCGGCGATCTGCGCCGATGTGCTGGCCCGCACGCTGGAGCGCTGCAATGTGAAGGTCGAAGTCCTTGGCTTCACCACCCGAGCCTGGAAAGGCGGCCTGGCCCGCGAAGCCTGGCTGAACGACGGCCGCCCGCAGCAGCCCGGACGCCTGAATGATCTGCGCCACATTATCTACAAGGGCGCGGATGCGCCTATGCGCCGGACCCGCACCAACCTGGGCCTGATGATGAAAGAGGGACTGTTGAAGGAAAACATCGACGGCGAGGCGCTGGAATGGGCGCACCGGCGGATGACGGCCCGGCAGGAGGCGCGCAAGATCCTGATGGTGATCTCCGACGGGGCGCCGGTGGACGATTCGACACTCTCAGTGAACCCGGCGAACTACCTGGAGAAACACCTGCGCGATGTGATCGCCATGGTGGAGAAACGCAAACAGGTGGAACTGCTCGCCATCGGCATCGGCCATGACGTGACTCGCTATTACGAGCGTGCGGTGACAATCACCGATGTGGAGCAACTGGCCGGTGCCATGACCGAACAGCTGGCCGCCCTGTTCGACAGCGACCCGCGCGCCCGCGCCCGGGTGATGGGCATCAAACGCGCCGGCTGACGTCAGCCCTCTCTTTTCAGCCAAGAGCGCCCTCCCGCGTCTTTGGCCTGCATCCAGGATACTGTCCTCAGCCTTGGGCGTGGCCGCGCGCTGACGCGCGCGGCGGCACCGGATGCAGAGCATCCGGTGCCCGGCCCAACTGGCCGAAGGGCATTCCCAAATGCCCTGAGACCGGGCGGGAGCCCCCGCTGCTCTGTGCCGCAAGGTCTGCAGCAAACCCATGCCGTTGGGCTTGCCAGCAGCAGGGCGATTTGGGACAAGAAGAGGCGCGTGCGTTGGCCCGCGCCTTTCCTTTGCAGCGCCGCCGGAACAGTCCCGCTCCGCGCCGCCCCGCCCTCAATCAGGAGTGTTGCCCATGTATCAGACCTTCGATGTGACTGCCCGCCCGGAACAAGGCCCGCCACGGCTGGCGGCGTTGCGCAAGGAGCTGGCGGCGGAAGGATTGGACGGTTTCCTGGTGCCGCGTTCCGACGCGCATCAGGGCGAATATGTGGCACCGCATGATGAGCGCCTCGCCTGGCTCACCGGCTTCACCGGCTCAGCAGGCTTTTGCGCAGTGCTGCAAGAGAAGGCCGGCGTCTTCATCGACGGCCGCTACCGCACCCAGGTGAAGCGTCAGGTCGCCGCAGACTATACCCCCGTTCCCTGGCCCGAAGTGCAGCTAGCCGGCTGGTTGAAGCAACGGCTCCCCCAAGGCGGTAAAGTAGGGTTCGATCCCTGGCTGCATGCTGCGGGTCAGATTACTTCGCTCACCAAAGAGCTGAACGGCAGCGGCATCACCCTAGCGCAATGCGAGAATCTGGTGGACCGGATCTGGCAGGACCAGCCCGCACCGCCGATGCAGCCGGTTGCGGCGCACCCGCTGGATTACGCGGGCGAAAACACTGCAGACAAATGCGCGCGGCTGGCCAAAGACTTGCGCGATGCGGGCCAGGCGGCGGCGGTCATCACGCTGCCCGACAGCATCATGTGGCTGCTGAACATCCGCGGTGCCGATGTCGCCCGCAATCCGGTGGCGCATGGCTTTGCCATTCTGCACGACGACGCCCGGGTGGACCTGTTCATGGCGGCGGAAAAGCTGGCAGGCCTGCAGGATCACTTTGACAGCTCCGTCACCCTGCATTGTCCCGAGGACTTCCTGAAGGCTACTGCTGCGCTCAACGGCCCCGTCGCCGCAGACTCCGGCACCGTGCCGCAGATCGTGGCAGACGCGCTTGGCGACCGCATGATACCTGCGGGCGACCCCTGCGCCCTGCCCAAGGCGCGCAAAAACGCAGCCGAGATTGCAGGCAGCGCCGCGGCGCACTTGCGTGACGGGGCGGCAATTGCGGAGATGCTGGCCTGGCTCGACGCGCAGCCCCCCGGCACCATCACAGAAATTGAGGTGGTCAAGAAGCTGGAGAGCCTGCGCAGCGAAGACCCTGCCCTGCGCGACATCAGCTTTGAAACCATTGCCGGCACCGGTGAAAACGGCGCCGTCATGCACTACCGGGTGACCGAGGAAACCGACACCCGGCTGGAAGACGGCCACCTCTTGGTGCTGGACAGCGGCGGCCAGTATCTCGACGGCACCACCGACATCACCCGCACCATCGCCATCGGCACGCCCGGAGCCGAGGAACGCGACGCCTATACCCGCGTGCTGCAGGGCATGATCGCCATGTCCCGCCTGCGCTGGCCCAAGGGGCTGGCGGGCCGCGATATCGAATGCATCGGGCGGATGCCCCTGTGGCTGGCAGGCCAGGACTTCAACCACGGTCTCGGCCATGGTGTCGGCGCCTACCTCAGCGTGCATGAAGGCCCGCAGCGGCTGGCGCGCACCAGCCACGTGCCGCTGGAACCCGGCATGATCCTGTCAAATGAGCCCGGATACTACCGCGAGGGCGCCTTCGGGATCCGCATTGAAAACCTGCTGGTTGCCGAACAGGCTCCGCCCCTTGACAGCAGCGATCCGGAGCGCGACATGCTGTGCTGGCGCACGCTCACCTTTGCCCCCATTGACCGGCGGCTGGTGAACACCGCGATGCTGACGCCCGCCGAGAAAGACTGGCTCGACAGCTATCACCAGAAGGTTTCGGCAAAGATCAGACCGCAGCTCAGCCCCGCCGCAAAGGCGTGGCTTGATGCCGCAACCGCCCCCTTGTGACACTGAGGTGCTGCATAGGCTGCTACATAGACTGAACCAAAGACGACACGATCGAAGAGAATGGAAAACACGCATGACAAATATCCGTATCCGCAAGGCCGAAGGCACCTGGACCGTCCGCTCCGGCGGCGCCGTACTGGGCGAAAGCTCCAACGCACTGGAGCTGACGGAGGGCGATATGGATCCGGTCATCTATTTCCCGCGCGAAGACATCGCCATGGCGTTCCTGGACCGCACCAGCAAAACCACCCGCTGCCCGCACAAAGGCGACGCCAGCTATTTCTCGATCGCTAATAAGTCCTCGGTGACCGAAAACGCGGCCTGGAGCTATGAGGACCCGATTGAAGCAGCGGCAGCAATCAAGGGCTGCCTGGCTTTTGTGCTGAGCGACTCTGTTAAAGTCGAACAGGTCTAAGCCGGTTGTCCAGGTTGCGGGGCCGTTTTACAGCGCGCGCCGCAACCTGGCATTTGGGACCGCTTTTTACTGTGAAAGTCCGCCACCGGAGCCTGGCGACGGTGTTTTTCGTTTGCGATGAACCTTTTTCCGCCGCCTGATAGCGGTTGCAGCAGAAGCCAGCCCGGTTCCGCAGCGGGGCCCGGGCAGCTATGGTGTCACGAAGGCCGAGTCTTAGGTCAAAACCGCCCGGCTGAGATTCAGCCTGGCTTCCTCCAGCGCATCACCTGCGCCAAGGATGTCCGTTTCGCGGGCGCATTGGATCGCATAGTTGATCGCTGCTTCCAGCGCTGCCCGTTCATTTGCCCGCTCGTCTGCCTTGTTGTTCGCACCAGCCTCTTGCGGGCTGATTTCGAAATTGCGCATGATTTCCTACCGTTTGAGTAAGCTTAGCAATAATCCGCTTACAGTGTTGGGTCAGGCTCCGCTGCGGGGCAATGGGGATTTTAACTTAACCTTTACGTGTCACCAATTTCGCACAGATTCGGGGAGGGAATCGGGATTTTTCCCCGTAGCAGAGAGGGATGCACCGGGCGGGATGCGGTGATCAAGTGCTTCGCAGCCCGGTCCCGCCTATCTGTGTTCCTCCGCCGCGGTTGCAGCCAAGGCACGGTTGTAGGCCTTCAGCGCATCCACATGGTACAGCGCACCGATAATTTCTTCTGTGCCGCCCTCTTCCATCATCACCGGCAGATAGGCCGCCTCAGCCCGGTCGAACACCGGCATCGCGGCCTCCAGTGATGCGGAGGCCCGGATGCACAGTCCGTCCTCCACCAGCGGCTGGCAGTCTTCCAGACTGGCACAGCGGCTGTCGCCCATCGGGCGCATCACTGCGCCTGCGCGGATCAGCGCCAGCAGATAGGCCTGCGGCCCGGCGGCGCAATGAATGTTGCGCTTTTCCAGCTGGGTAAGGAAGAAGGAGCGGTCCACCAGCCGCGAGGCCAGTGCGGTGGACATCGACACCGACACCATCACCGCCAGACCGATCTGCCAGTCGCCTGTCAGCTCAAACACGATCAGCGTGGTGGAAATCGGCGCCCCCAGCACAGCGGCGGCAACAGCGCCCATACCGGCAAAGGCATATAGCGTGTGGGTGCCGGATACATCTGGCAGCACGGCCGTCGCGATCAGGCCAAAGGCCAGCCCGGTCAGCGCGCCGATCATCAGCGACGGGGAAAACACGCCGCCGCCCATGCGCCCGCCCATTGTGATGGCGACAGCCGCCGTTTTGACCGCGGCAAAGATCACCGCCTGCCCCAGCAGCAGCCCGCCGGTCAGAGCCAGCACCGTGGTTTCATAGCCGACGCCGATGATATGCGGATACCACACCGCAATGACGCCCAGCATCGCGCCAGAGACCGCAGGCCGCAGCCAGCGCGGCAGGTGCAAACGCTGCTGCACCGTATTGCCCACCTTTTCCGCAAAAAAGATTGACCGCATCAGCGCCACCGCCACCAGCCCGCAGATCAAGCCCAGGATCAAAAAGGCCGGCAGTTCCACATAGAACTGCAGCGCTCCGGGGGTGTTCAGGGTGAATTCGGTGACATCGCCGTATTCCAGCCGGTTGATTACCGTTCCGGCCACCGAAGCCACCACAATCGGCGCAAAGGCGTTGACGGAGAAATGCCGCAGCACCACCTCCATCGCAAACAGCGCGCCCGCAATCGGCGCGTTGAAACTGGCCGAAACGCCCGCCGCCACGGCGCAGCCCAGCAGGTCGCGCCCGGTGATGCCATCAGCGTTGATCCGGTTGCTGACCCAAGTGGCAATGACGCCTGCCATATGCACCACCGGCCCTTCCCGCCCGGTGGAGCCGCCGGTGGACAGCGTGATAAAAGACGCCAGCGCCGAGGCCAGCCCCTCCTTGTGTTCGACCCGTCCGTCGTGCAGTGCGGCGCCTTCGATCACATCCGCGACCGAGCGCACCCGCCCGTCCGGTGTGAAACGGTCCAAGATCAGTCCAACCACCAGCCCACCGCCAGCGGCAATGGCAACCAGCACATACCAGGGCAGCGCCTGCGCATGGGAATGCAGATAATCAAGGTCGGGCGCGCCATAAATCCAGGCCTGCAGCGCCGAGATCCCCTTGCGGAAAAACAGCGCGGCAAAGCCTGCGGCGACGCCGATCAGAAGCGCGATCAGCCAGAACTGGAACTGGCTGGGGCCGCGGTGGCGCAACACCCTCCAGATGTCCTTCAGGCCGGCCAGCCATTGCACAAAAACTGCGGAAAGCGATGAACGGATTTCTTCTACCATAACCTGTCAGCGGGTCTTTTCTTATCAATGGCCTATAACTGGCATACGCCGGTTAAAGAACCCTCACCCGCCTGTTCCGGCAGCTATCCGGCCAGCAATGCGCGGGCCGCGGCGCGGGCCTCTTCGGTGATGGTATCACCCGACACCATACGGGCAAGCTCATCCACCCGTTCAGTGTCGGCCAGCGGCACCACCTGCGACAGCGTCATGCCGTCCACCACCTGTTTGCGCACCTGCCAGTGATGACCGCCAAGCGCTGCCACCTGAGGCGAGTGGGTCACCACCAGCACCTGGCCGCTGCTGGCCAGGCTGCGCAGGCGCCGGCCCACGGCATCTGCCGTCGCGCCGCCGACACCGCGGTCGATCTCGTCGAAAATCAAAGTCTTGCTGGCATCCTCGCCGCGCAAACAGACCTTCAGCGCCAGCAAAAACCGGCTGAGTTCCCCGCCCGAGGCGATCTTGTTCAAAGCCCCTGCCGGGGCGCCCGGATTGGTGGCAACGGTAAAGGCCACCGTGTCGGTGCCCTCCGGACCCGGCGCGCAGCTGGAAATGCGGGTTTCAAACACCGCCCGTTCCATTTTCAGCGGCGCCAGTTCCGCCATCACCGCCTGATCAAGCGCCGCAGCGCTTTCCCGGCGGACCGCGCTCAGCTGTTCTGCAGCATGCGTATAGGCCGCCTCGGCGGCTTTCAAAGCGGCCTCCTGATCGGCCAGATCCTGATCACCAGCATCCAGAGCGGTCAGCTTGCCCCGCAGGGTTTCGGCATATCCCGCCAGCTCGTCCGCCTGCACATCGTGCTTGCGCGCCAGCCCGCGGATGGCGAAAAGCCGTTCTTCACAATCCTCCAGCTCGCCCGGATTGAACTCCAGATGCCCCAGCACCCGCTCCACCCCGTCCTGGGCATCGCCCAGCTCGATCATTGCGCGGCTCAGGGCAGCCAAAGGCTCCTCCAGCCCGGTGTCGCTCTCCTGGCCTGTAACACCTTCCAGCCAGCGCTGCGCTTCGCCCATGGCGCCTTCGGCGCCTTCGCTCAGCAGCGATTGGGCGCGGGATATGTCGCCGCGGATGCGCTCCGCCGCCTGCATCTGGCGGCGGCGGGTGTCCAGCGCCTCGTCCTCGCCCGGCTGCGGGCCCAGCTTGTCCAGCTCCCCCACCGCATGGCGCAGAAACTCTTCCTCGGCCCGCACCGCGTCCAATGCCGCCCGCGTGGCCTCCACCGTCTTGCGCGCCTTGGCCGCGCCGGTCCAGGCCGCCCGCACCGAGGCCAGCAGCCCCTGCACGCAGGCATATTGATCCAGCAACGCCATATGCCCGCGCGGGTTCAAAAGCCCGCGGTCGTCGTGCTGGCCATGCAGTTCCACCAGGGTTTCCGACAGCAACCGCAGCACTTCACCCGAGCAACGCCGGTCGTTGACCCAGGCGGTCTTGCGGCCCTCCGCCGTGTTCACCCGGCGCAGGATCAGCGTCTCGCCGCCCGGCAGCCCGGCCTCTTCCAGGATCGTATGCGCCGGATGGCCCTCGGCCAGGTCGAATTCGGCCAGAACTTCGCCCTGCGCGGCCCCCTGGCGCACCAGCTCGGCCCGCCCGCGCCAGCCCAGAACAAAGCCCAAGGAGTCGAGGAGAATGGATTTGCCCGCACCGGTTTCGCCGGTCAGCACATTCAGGCCGGGCTGAAAGTTCAGCTCCAGATGATCAATGATCAGGATATCGCGGATATCAAGCGCGCGCAGCATAGCCCCGCCTCCGTGCAGCAGCGGCCGTTACAGCCACTGCCCTTTGACCGTCTGACGGTAAATCTGGCTCAGCCAGTTGTTGCCGCGGTCCCGCAGTTTCAGCCCGTTTGCGGTCAGCAGCTTATAGCTGCTGTCATACCATTCGGTGGACTGGAAGTTATGGCCCAGAATGGCACCCGCTGTCTGCGCCTCGTTGGTCAGGCCCAGCGACAGATACCCCTCAACCAGCCGGTGCAGCGCTTCGGCTGTGTGGCTGGTGGTCTGGAAATCTTCAACAACCACCCGGAACCGGTTGATCGCGGAGGTATAATGACCCCGGCGCAGGTAATAGCGGCCGATCTCCATTTCCTTGCCCGCCAGATGGTCAAAGGCCAGGTCGAACTTGAGGATTGCAGAAGTGGCATATTCGCTGTCGGGATAGACCTCGATCACCGTGCGCAGCGCCTGCAGCGCCTGGAAGGTCAGGCCCTGGTCGCGGCCCACTTCGTCGATCTGGTCATAATAGCTCAGCGCCAGCAGATACTGGGCATAGGCCGCATCTTCATCCGCCGGGTAGAAGTCGATGAACCGCTGCGCAGCGGCGCGGCTGTTCTCGTAATCCTTGGTGCTGTGATAGGCAAAGGCCTGCATGATCACCGCCTGCT
>NZ_LUKH01000015.1:0-122380 GCF_001593695.1 Leisingera sp. F5
CGTCATGAACTGAACATTTGCCTCCAGCGGCAAGTTTGCCATATGCAGCACTGATTTCGCTGCATCCTCCACCGAAAAAGTGTGCATCGGCTCGGCGCCGGGGTTGGCGTCGGCGTGACGCTGGCTCAGGTCCTCCACCATCGGGGTGCGGGTGTTGCCGATGTCGATCTGGCCGCAGGCGATATCAAAGGGGCGGCCGTCCAGCGACAGGCTTTTAGTGAGACCGGTGATGGCCGCCTTGGTTGCCGCATAGGGCGCCGAATGGGGCCGCGGCACATGGGCAGCAATGGAGCCGTTGTTGATGATCCGGCCGCCCTGCGGTGATTGCTGCCGCATCTGGCGGAAGGCCGCCCGGGCGGTCAGGTACATGCCTGTGAGGTTCACATCGACAGAGGCAAACCAGTCTTCCAACGGGATTTCATCGATGGTGCCGGGCGGGGTGAAGATGCCTGCGTTGTTGAACAGAACATCCAGCCGCCCCGCCGCCATGGCAAAACTGTTCACCGCATGATCCACTGCTGCCGGATCGGTCACATCGGCGGGCAGCACATGGGCGGCAGTGCGGCCCTGCGCGGCCTCCTCGAGCTTGTCCGCCCGCCGCGCAACCAGACCAACCTGCCAGCCTTCAGCCAGGAGCAGTTCTGCCACGGCCCGGCCAACGCCGGAGCTTGCGCCCGTGATCAGGATGGATTTGCTCATGCCGGGGTCTCCTCCTGCGTTTCCAGTGTCAGTGCCGCGGCCGGCACAGCCTTCAGATCATCCACCTGCAAGGGGCTGGAGGGTTTGGCCAAACGGTTGCGCACCACCCAGATCAGCCGCTCCTGCGCCCGGGTGATTGCCACATAGGCCAGGCGCTTCCACAACGGCTGGCCTGCTTCGACCCGGCCCATGCGGGCGGCGGCATAGATGTCGGGGGCAAACACCTGAGTGGTGTCCCATTGCGAGCCTTGCGCCTTGTGGATGGTCACCGCCGCGCCATGCAGGAAGGTGGCGCCCATGCGCGCGGCGTAGGGGATGAACGGTTCTTCCTCATCCGGTTTTTCGATTTTCACGATAGAGGCCGCAGACACTTGCGGGTCTTCCGCCCCCATCACATGCAGGCGGGAAAACCCGGGTTTGCGGCCGGCGCCGAGAAAGATCACCTGAGCGCCCTTGATCAGCCCGCGTGCCTCCAGGTCCAAGCGTTTCTTGCGGTGTTTCATCGGCAGTTCGATACCGTCGCAGATCAATGGCTCTCCGGCGATCAGCTCATCCTCCGGCGCGCCGTGAACGGCGCGGAAGGCGTTGATCAGCCGGATACGGGTGTTGTTGCGCCAGACCAGCACGGGTGAGCGCGCCATCAGGTCCACCTCGACCCGCTGGCCCCAGACAACACGGTTGTCCCGCCGGGCGGTGTCTTCGACCATGCGTTCGAAATCCTCGAACCCCAGCTGCGGGTCGGCCAGCGCGTGGGCGAGATCCAGGATCGGATTACCGGCTTCCTGCCGGTGGATGCGGTTCAGAACCAGGCGCTGCGGCTCCGGCAGTGTATCAAATACCATTGAGCCCGACTGATTGACCGGGGCCAGCTGCGCCGGGTCGCCAAAGAGCACCAGATTGGGGAAGATCTCCTTCAGGTCCTCGAACTGGCGGTCGTCCAGCATCGAGGCTTCGTCGACAAAGCCGATGTCCAGCGGCTCCTCACGCCGTTTCCAGCCGGTGATGAAGTCCGAGCCGCGCAGGCCCGCGGCAGCAAGAGCGCCGGGGATTGATTTGTTTTTCTCGTAGAACGCAGCAGCGCGGGCCAGGGCTTCCTCGGTCAGCCCTTCAATTTCGGGCTTGTCCCCCTGCCCCGCCAGCCACTCGGCGATGCGTTCGTACTCCGGGTCATAGACCGGTGTGTAAAGGATACGATGAATGGTGGTGGCCGGTACTCCGCGCAGGCGCAGCACGCTGGCGGCCTTGTTGGTTGGCGCCAGGATCGCCAGGGTGCGGCGGTCGTCGCTCTTCTTGCGGCTTTCATAATCGCCGGAGACGACTTCGACCCCTGCCTGCTCCAGCGCCTTGTACAGCTCGGCCAGCAACAGCGTCTTGCCCGATCCCGCCTTGCCGATCACCGCCATCACCCCGGCGTCGCCGCGGGGCGGGTGCAGCAACCCGTCATCAAGATCCACCCCTGCCTTTCGCAGGAGTTCGGTCACGCTGTCAAAAGCGGTGGCCTGGTCGTCGGAAAACTGTACGGGCAGAGCTGTCATTGCGCGACCCTACAGCCGCGGGACCGGGTCCGCCAGAGGATCCGGCCCCGGATTCCGCCTCAATCAACCGGTGAGAGCCATGGGCGCTGCCGCACTGGCACTGCCAAAGGAACGATCGAACCAGAGCTGCGACAATTCGGGGGCAATTCCGGCCTTGGAGGCGACGTTCGGATAGACCTCTGGTGTGTATTCCCACAGGCCGAGGCAGATCCGTTCACGGCCTTCGCCTTGGGTCCCGATGATATCCGGGCTGAAGCCGAGGCTGCGGTAGATCCGCACCATGCGCCGGTCAAAGACCCCGGCGAAATGCTGCACGGAAAAATTGCGCATGATCTCGACCCCGCCCAGAGTCAGTGCGCCCGCCGCATTGGCGCCCGCGTCGGGTGACAGGCAAAAGCGGGTGCATTCCCAGATCAGCGGGCTGCAGATCGGCACCCCACCGGCCAGGTCAAGAAAGACGTCATTGACCATCACCGGGCCAGTGGTCGGAAGAAACCGCATCGAGCCGCCATGGCTGCCATCCGGCATTTCCCAGATCACATAGAGCGGATCCAGCTGGTCATACTGATCGCGCTCCTCACCGTTGCAGTCCACTTGCACCTCCCAGCCCAGCCGGGCCTGGAATTGATCCGCCCGGTCGCGGAACATCGAGCGCGCAAGATCTGCGTGGATGTGAAGATCATGACCGTAGATATAACGAAGCATTGAATAGTCCCCTTCTGGTAGAACAGTGGGGACAGATTACGCCTGCGAATTACAATTTCAGAGTGTATTTGCCGAAGCCTTCACACTCTGACGTTAAACTACAATAAATCCGAGTGTCATGGCCCGGGCTATGGCATGCGTCGTATTGATCGCACCAAGCTTGAACCGGGCGCTTTCAATATAGACACGCAGCGTGTGTTCCGAGATTGACAGGGTCTTTGCCACTTGTGCACGGCTGTAACCGATCGCCAGCAATGTCAGCGCGTCCACTTCACGCGGCGACAGCGGCTGAGCCTGCTCCGGACTGCGGTTGGGCTCAAACTCCAGCGCTTTGCGATTAAAGTAATGCGCCATCAGGATCATGTCCCGGCTGCAGCGCTCGGTGAGTTTCTCCCAAGCTTCATCGTCGCAATTGTGGCTGACGGTAAACACCGCAAATTGCCCGTTCGGCCCGCGGATCGGAATTGAGTAGCCTTGATTGCCGACTCCATGCTCCAATGCGTCTTTCAGAAATTCGCGGGCCGGTTTCGGCGACCAGTCCAGCCGCTTCCAGTCAACCGGGTGGAACCGCTGGTAGCAGCCGGCCACCACCGGATCGACCCGCACATAGGCCATTTCCTGGTAGCGTTCGACCCAGGTCTGCGGATAAGTGCCGAAATGGTAATGATCGCCGGAACTGTCGACCCAGTGATACATGGCATGATCGACCCCGAACACACCGCACACCTGGTCAACTATCGATTGCAGCCCATCAATGGTTTTGGTGGCGTCAAGCGCCTCCAAAATGCGATCCAGTTCTGCCTTATGTGCCATTGCCGTATACCAGTTTAGTCCAGAGCCTGCCCAATTCGGCTTTTCACAGCCAGCAAGGCTGTCTCAGGCTTCGTTGCAAACAACTTCTGTTCTTTTGCAGTGCGGGACTCTGTGCGGTCAATGACAACCTCAGGGGTTTGGGCAGTTTACTGCTGCCAGGCAGCTGATTGCGCGGGTATTGCGCCGGGAGCGCAACACCAACAACTTAATTGCGCGACCTCCAAGCCGCGCCTCCCCAGAAATAGTGAGAGAGCAGCCGTTAACTTCCTGAAAAAGATAAAACTACAAAAAACCCGCGAAGCACAGGTGTGATTCGCGGGAATATTTCAGTCCAACTTGGACACGGCGGCAATTCAGCCTTTGGCGTCGAGCACATCCTGGAGGGTGCGCAGGCCGGTCTTCGGCGCCTGAACCAGCACCGACATATTGCCGGGCAGATGCTCGTTGCGCCGCATCTTCATATGCGCCTCCGGCAGATCGTTCCAGGTAAAGACTTCGGACATGCAGGGATCCAGGCGGCGCTCGACCATCAGTTTGTTTGCAGAGGCAGCCTGCTTGAGATGGGCAAAATGCGAGCCCTGCAGACGTTTCTGATGCATCCACATGTAACGCACGTCAAAGGTCAGATTATAACCGGTGGTGCCGGCGCAGATCACGACCATGCCGCCCTTTTTGCAGACAAACGTCGAAACCGGAAAAGTGCTCTCGCCGGGATGTTCGAACACCATATCGACGTTGTTGCCCTTGCCGGTGATCTCCCAGATCGCGGCACCGAATTTGCGCGCTTCCTTGAACCAGGCAGCGTATTCGGGGGTGTTCACTGTAGGCATCTGCCCCCAGCAGTTGAAGTCCTTGCGGTTCAGAACGCCCTTGGCGCCCAGTCCCATGACAAAGTCGCGTTTGCTTTCATCCGAGATCACGCCGATGGCGTTGGCGCCGGCCGTGTTGATCAGCTGGATTGCATAGGACCCCAGGCCGCCCGACGCGCCCCAGACCAGCACGTTCTGACCCGGCTTCAGGTCATGCGGCTCATGGCCGAACAGCATCCGGTAAGCGGTGGCCAGTGTCAGCGTGTAGCAGGCGCTTTCTTCCCAGGTCAGGTGCTTGGGGCGCGGCATCAGCTGCTGGGCCTGCACATTGGTGAACTGGGCAAACGATCCGTCCGGAGTCTCGTAGCCCCAGATCCGCTGGCTGGTCGAGAACATCGGATCGCCGCCGTTGCATTCCTCGTCGTCGCCATCATCCTGATTGCAGTGGATGACCACCTCATCGCCGACTTTCCAGCGGGTGACTTTGGAGCCAACGGCCCAGACAATGCCTGCAGCATCGGAACCGGCAATGTGATACGGCGCCTTGTGGCCGTCAAAGGGAGAGATCGGCGTGCCAAGCGAGGCCCAGACGCCGTTGTAGTTGACACCCGCCGCCATCACCAGAACCAGCACTTCGTTGCTGTCCAGTTCGGGCACATCGACAACTTCCTGCTCCATCGCAGTGTTCGGCTCGCCGTGGCGCTCCTTGCGGATCGCCCATGCGTACATCTTTTTGGGCACATATCCCATCGGGGGCATTTCGCCCATCTCATAGAGATCTTTCTCGGGCGCCTCGTACGACATGACGTCAGTCTGGGTATCCAATGCCATGATGGCCTCCTTTGCATCCTATCAATTGCCGCGGTGCAGAATCGCAGCGGTTACCTGAGGGATAGGATTCAGAAGGTAATATTGCAACCTCTTTTGGCAAGATTGGGTAATTTTATGACCCTGCAGATGCAGCATCGCCCTTAGCGGGTGCAGAAAAACCATCCCCTTCCTCCGGGTGCACACCGTTTTTGGGCAACAGGTGGCGGATCGAATTGGCATAGAAGGCCAGCAGATCGCGGCGCTCCGCAACCGGCTTGAACCGACCGTTGTCGCCGCAGATAAGACCGCGCCGCAGCAGTTGCCTCAGCCCTGCGTCCACGGCATAGCCCAGGTTTTCCCGCGGCATGTGGACATGGGCCAGCGGCATCGCCGCAATCAGTTCCGCCATCCGATGCTCAACGGCGGCGCGGCTGAGGGGGCCGTACTGCTGCAGGATGGCGGCAATCAGCGGCACCGGCAGAACCGGGACAATGGCGCTGATCCGTGCCATCAATTCCCGCCCCAGCGGCTTGGTCATGTCCCCTTCCAGCCCGGCACCAAACGCGGCCAGGCTGAGGGGCCGGCCAAAGTTCACTCCGGCATAGCCCGAACGGTGGTAACGCCCGGTCATCCACAGCCACAACAACCGCAGCAGCCGCAGCGCCACCAGGCCGATGCGGGCCCGGAACCTGCGGTCGCCATTCTTGGCAGCAGATGTCAGGATTTTGTCTTCCAGCACCCGGTCGTAATTCAACGCCACCGGCACAAAGACCACATCGCGCCCCTCCGGGTCATAGCCTTCGACGATGTACTTCAGCAGGCCCAGCTTGGGCGCAGCAATGGCACCGTCCAAGCTGAGCCCCCCTTCTGGGAACATCGCCTGGGTGGATCCGCCGCGGGTTGCCAGCCGCACATAGGCCGCCAGCACCTTACGGTAGAGGTCATTGCGCGAACGGCGGCGGATGAAATAGGCGCCCATCGCCCGGATCAGACGTGACAGCGGCCAGACCCGCGCCCACTCCCCCACCGCATAAGACAGCGCCGTGCGTTCCGCCGCCAGATAAGTGACCAGGACATAGTCCATATTCGAGCGGTGGTTCATCACAAAGACCACCGTGGCATTGGGGTCGATGGCGCGCAACGCTGCCTCGTCCTGATGGCCCAGCCGCACCCTGTAAACCGCATTGGACAACAGCCGCGCCGCGCGGATGGCGAGGCCGAAATAGGCAAAAGCGGAAAATCCGGGCACGATCTCGCGGGCATAACGGCGCACCTGCTCGTAGGCCACGTTTTCAGGAATGCCTTCCGCCGCCGCGTGATCCGCTGCCGCCTGGGCCAGCTGCGGATCATGGATCAGCCGCTGGATCATGTCATGGCGGCGGGCCAGCTTGAACGGCTCAATCGGGCGTTCAAGCCGCCGGTTCAGCCGCGCCACCGCGCGCTCCAGACGCCGCCGGAAAAACCAGCGCACCGAGGGAAACAGGAAATGCGAGGCAAAGGTCACCGCGGCAAAACCCACGATCAGCATGAATAACCACAGCGGAAGTTCCACGGTTTGCGTCATAAAAGGACAGTTGCGCAGGCCGCAAGGCTTTACAAGAGATTTGCAAAACGCGCGCGGGGCTTGCCGCCACTTACCCGTGCTGCAATTTTTCCGGCAGCCGTGGATGGCTGAGCCGCACACTCAATCGCCTGGCAAGGGTCTGGGACGGCGTCTCGACCCAGGTGAAAATACCCCAAGCCAGCAGCAGCACTCCGCCCAGCACCCCGGCAGCGCCGGCATAATATGCCGCATCCGGCAGCCCCGGCGGCAACAGGGACAACAGCGTGATGCCGATATTGTTGTGCAGCAGATAAACCGAATAGCTAACCAGCCCGATCCAGGACAAAGGCCGCCATCCCAGCAGGCGCGCCGCAGGCAGCCGCCAGGCGCAGGCCGCAACCATCAGGTAGATAAG
This sequence comes from Leisingera sp. F5, assembly GCF_001593695.1. Classification (NCBI taxonomy): domain Bacteria; kingdom Pseudomonadati; phylum Pseudomonadota; class Alphaproteobacteria; order Rhodobacterales; family Roseobacteraceae; genus Leisingera; species Leisingera sp. F5. The sequence continues at coordinate 7,330 of NZ_LUKH01000015.1, forward strand.
CGTCAGAATTGCGGCCTCTCCTGCGTTCTGAGCCATGCCCAGCGCCATCGCAAAACTTGCCCCCAACAGCGCAAGCGTGCGGGTGCAGGCACCATGGCTGTAAACCCGGGCAAAGAGAATGCCGGCCGCAAACAAATGCGCGTAGCCAAAGAGAAACAGCACATTCAACTGCGAAGGCAGAAGGCCGGGCAGGAAGACTTCCACCGCCATCAGCAAAGACTGCCCCGCCAATAGAACCAAAGCTGCACGTTCCGCGAACTTTTGCCTCCCGCAGGCTGCAAAGAGAATTGCTGCCCAGAGGTAAAACAGAACCTCGCAAGTCAAAGTCCAGTAAACGCCGTCGATGTGCCCGTCGAAACCAAACCCGGTTCGCCAGACGGACGGAGGAACAAAACTGAGCGATGCTGCAAAGCCGCTGAAGCCGGTGCGTACAGACCCGCTGTATGCGCTGTCTATCAGATGCATGGCCGCAAAAGTGAGGACCGCGCACACTGCCAGAGGCGGCCACAGCCGCAACAGGCGTTTCAACAGAAACGCCTGTAAGCCGGTTCCGGACCTGAGCGAGATCGAAATGACAAAACCGGAAATGACAAAGAACAGGTGAACACCAAGGTAGCCGTAACCCGCCACGGGCAGAAGACTGTCTCCGTAGGGGTAGAATTCAGGAGAACGCTGAAAGTAGTGGAACAGAACGACAGACAGCACAGCAATGGCGCGCAACCCGTCAAATTCCGCCAGCCTTCTGGTTTCAGCCATAATGCCCCCAATGAAAATTGTACTAAAATACCGCACACCCTATGCGGGAGGCGACGCTGACGCAATCTACCTTTTGGAGAAATTTTTACTGTTGAGGGCTATGCCGCGACGCAGCGAATTGACACGGGTTGAAAATTGCAGTTTACATCTGCCTGACGAAATAAAATTACCAACACACTGACTCGCGAGGCCCGACATGCCGCAGATGCAAAAAGACCGCCCCTGGCTGATCCGCACCTATGCCGGCCACTCCACGGCATCGGCGTCCAACGCGCTGTACCGCGCCAACCTGGCCAAGGGGCAGACCGGTCTGTCAGTGGCCTTCGACCTGCCGACACAAACTGGGTATGACAGCGACCACGTGCTGGCGCGCGGCGAAGTGGGCAAGGTCGGGGTGCCGGTCGGCCATCTGGGTGACATGCGGACCTTGTTCGACGAGATCCCGCTGGAACAGATGAACACGTCGATGACCATCAATGCGACGGCGCCCTGGCTGCTGTCGCTCTATATTGCGGTGGCCGAGGAACAGGGCGCGGATGTCTCGAAACTGCAGGGCACGGTGCAAAACGACCTGATCAAAGAGTATCTGAGCCGCGGCACCTATGTCTGCCCGCCAAAGCCCAGCCTGAAGATGATCGCGGATGTGGCTGAGTACTGCTACACCAACGTGCCCAAGTGGAACCCGATGAACGTCTGCTCCTACCACCTGCAGGAGGCCGGGGCGACGCCAGAGCAGGAGCTGGCCTTTGCCCTGGCGACCGCCCAGGCGGTGCTGGATGAGCTGAAGCCGCGCATCGCGCCGGAGGACTTCCCGGCGATGGTCGGGCGGATTTCCTTCTTTGTGAATGCGGGCATCCGCTTTGTCACTGAGATGTGCAAGATGCGCGCCTTTGTCGATCTGTGGGATGAAATCTGTGAGAAACGCTACGGCGTTGCCGACCCCAAGTTCCGCCGCTTCCGCTACGGCGTTCAGGTGAACTCGCTGGGGCTGACCGAGCAGCAGCCGGAAAACAACGTCTATCGTATCCTGATCGAGATGCTGGCGGTGACGCTGTCGAAAAAGGCCCGCGCCCGCGCGGTGCAGCTGCCCGCCTGGAACGAAGCGCTTGGCCTGCCCCGCCCCTGGGATCAGCAGTGGTCGATGCGGATGCAGCAGATCCTGGCCTATGAGACCGACCTGCTGGAATACGGCGATCTGTTTGACGGCAACCCGGCGGTGGACGCCAAGGTTGAAGAACTGAAGGACGGTGCGCGCGCCGAGCTTGCGAACCTCGAATCGATGGGCGGCGCCGTGGCCTCGATCGAATACATGAAGGGGCGCCTGGTTGATTCCAACGCCGAGCGCCTGAACCGGATTGAGAAGAACGAGACCGTGGTGGTCGGCGTCAACAAATGGACCGAGGGTGAGCCTTCCCCCCTGCAGACCGAGGATGGCGGCATCATGGTTGTCGATCCTGCGGTCGAGCAGGAGCAGATCAACCGCCTGAACGCCTGGCGCGGAGAGCGGGACAATGCGGCTGTTGAGACCGCACTAGCCGCCCTGCGGGCTGCAGCGCAAAGCGGCGCCAATATCATGGAACCCTCGATTGCTGCCGCCAAGGCGGGCGTCACCACCGGCGAATGGGCCGAGGAGATGCGCAAGGTCTACGGCACCTACCGCGGCCCGACCGGGGTGTCGGCCTCAGTCTCGAACAAGACCGAAGGGCTGGACGACCTGCGCGATGCGGTGAATGCAGTCAGCGACGTGCTGGGACGCCGGATCAAATTCGTGGTCGGCAAGCCGGGGCTGGACGGCCATTCCAACGGCGCTGAGCAGATCGCCTTCCGCGCCCGCGATTGCGGCATGGACATCACCTATGACGGCATCCGCATGACCCCGGCAGAACTGGTCGAAGCCGCGCAAAAGGACGACGCCCATGTGGTCGGCCTGTCGATCCTGTCCGGCAGCCACCTGCCGCTGGTCGAGGAAATGATGGGCCGCATGCAAGAGGCCGGCCTTGGCCATATCCCGGTGATTGTCGGCGGGATCATCCCCGATGACGACGCGGAACGGCTGAAGTCCATGGGCGTGGCGCGCGTTTACACCCCCAAAGACTTTGAGCTCAATTCAATTATGAGCGACATTGTGAACTTGGCAAAGCCACCGGAAATTGCAGTGAATTGATCTTTCTTGGGCAATTTTCCGCGAATTACCAAAAAGATGCTGAAACGCGTCTGGCATGTGCGTCATAAAGAGTGACATACCGGGGCTTCCGGTATGTCATTTAATGTGGAGTGCAGAATGACCCTCGATCTTTCGGCAATGACCAGAAAAGAACTTCTTCAGCTGCAAAGCGATGTGGAAGAAGCGCTGCGCGCAGCAGAACTGCGCGAACGCCAGGAAGCGTTGAAAGCGGCTGAAGAAGCGGCTGCAAAATACGGCTTCTCCCTGGAAGAAATCGCCAGTGCTTCGCGCCAAGGCGTAAAGAAAAACAAAGCGGCCCCGAAATACCGCAACCCCAGCAACCATGACGAAACTTGGACCGGCCGCGGCCGCAAGCCGCATTGGGTGCATGCTGCGTTGACCGCAGGTATGGATATTTCCGACCTGGAAATCTGATCCTGGCGGCGGAGCAATACCATGACCATTCATATTGGTGCCGCAAAAGGCGACATTGCGGAAACTGTTTTGATGCCTGGCGACCCCTACCGGGCGAAGTGGGCCGCAGAGACATTTTTGAAAGACGCCAAACTGGTTAACGAAGTGCGCGGGATGCTGGGGTTCACCGGCAGCTGGAACGGGCATCCGGTGACCATTCAAGGCAGTGGCATGGGCATGCCCTCGCTGTCGATCTACACCAATGAACTGATCCGCGATTTTGGCGCCAAGACGCTGATCCGCATCGGATCCTGCGGCGGCATGCAGGACAGGGTCAAGGTCCGCGACGTGATCCTGGCGATGACTGCCAGCACTGTGAACAGCCCTTCCAGCGGCATTTTCCGGGAGCTTAACTTTGCCCCCTGCGCCGATTGGGGCCTGCTGCAGGCGGCAGCGCAAGCCGCGGCGAAACGCGATGCCGCCATACATATCGGCGGCATTTACTCTTCGGACGTGTTCTATGACGAGCGCCCCGATCTGAACGAACAGATGGTGCGCCATGGCATTCTCGGCGTGGAGATGGAAGCCGCTGAGCTTTACACGCTTGCAGCCCGGCATGGCTGCCGGGCTCTGGCAGTGCTGACAGTGTCTGACCATCTGGGCACCGGCGAAGCCTTGCCGTCCGATCAGCGGGAGCGCAGCTTTGGCGACATGGTGGAAATTGCGTTGGAAGCCGCATTTTCCTGACGTCGCGTTAATTCTTTAAAAAGTAAGGGCAGCGGTTTTCCACTGCCCTTTTTTATCAGCCTGGATTTTTCAATACGGCCAAGAGGCACTTTGAATGCACTCTCTGCCCGCATTGCCTCAAGGCGTCCTTAAGGCTGAGCGCATTTGACGCCACTGCATTCCTGCCGGCCCCTGTTTTTCCAGATGTCGCGCCAATATTGGCACCTCCGGCGAAATCGATGCTTTCCTTTTCCAACCGCTACTGGCCATGGCTGCGGTCATAGCCATTGCGGGGCGGGCTTTGCCAGCCCTTCAGCACGCCTGCGGCGGGTGCAAAGATCTCGATCAGCAGCGGATGGCAGGCGGCGGTATCACTGGAATGCTCAGCCGAGCAATCGCCGCCGGGACAGGCACTGAGGGCCCCCAAAAGATCAATCTCGGCGAAGAACTCCAAATAATCTCCGGGCCGCACCGGGCTGGCCTTCATGAAATACTGGCCAGTATCACGGGTAAAGCCGGTGCACATGAAGACGTTGAGCACGTCATGCACATGCGGTTCCGCCTCCGCCAGGGAAAGGCCGAGGTGTTCCGCCAGTGCGCGCGTCAGGTTCGAATGGCAGCAGTGGTGATACTGGCTGCCTGCCAGAAGGTTGCCGGTATAAGGGTCGCAGCGGGTGCCGATCACATCATGCACCGAGCCGCCGAAGTCGTCGATCCCGTACCAGCCCAGGGTATCCGAGGTAATCGTGGCCATGGGGCGCAGATGCGGGAAACTGGTCCACATCCGTTCGCCCGTGGTGATATGGGTGCCATGCAAGGCGCGGGTCTTGCCGGAATAGAACCGCTCGCTGAGATCGTTCTTGTTCCACAGGTTGAGGTCGCCGACCTGCGGCCCCTCCACTGAGCTTATCCGGAAGAAATGCCCGGCCGGCACCTCAAAACAGGCGGCTTCGCGGGGCTGCGCCAGCACCTCGCCGGTTTTCACTGCGCCCAACCGGGTTTGCTGATACAGCAGCAGATCGGGTGCAGGCAGGGTCTCGTTGGGATAGCAGACCACTGGCTTGACGGCGCGGCGGGCCTCCGCATCGGCGGGGGCTGCGGGTATGTCGGTCATGGGGCAAACCTTCCTGTCTGTTTGCCCCATCAAGACCGCATCGCCGCAGGCTTGCAAGCCCCGCAGCAGCGGCGGGATCGGCCGGCCGGATCACAACCGTCAGATCACCACAACATCCAGCGGCGGGAAGCCATTGAAGCCGACCGACGCATAGGTCGAGGTATATGCGCCGCAGGAATGGATCACCACGCGGTCGCCGCCCCTCAGCCCCAGCGGCAGCTGGTAGGGCTTGCGCTCGTACAGCACATCCGCGCTGTCGCAAGACGGACCGGCCAGAATACAAGGGCCGGTGGTCTCGTGGTCGCGGTCCGTGGTGATCCGGTATCGGATCGCCTCACCCATGGTCTCGGCCAAACCCGAGAACATGCCGATGTCGAGATAGACCCAGCGGTGCAAATCGTCGTCGTGCTTGCGCGAGGCCAGCAGTACCTCGGCGGCAATAGCGCCCGCCTCGGCCACCAATCCGCGGCCCGGTTCGGCCATAATCTCCGGCACATCGCCAAAATGCGCTCCAACCTGTGCCATCACTGCGCGGGCGTAATCTTCGGCTGGCATCATGTCCGAGCCATAAGAGGCCGGAAAACCGCCGCCTATGTTCAACAGGTTCAGCTTATGACCCGCCTCATGCGCCCGGCGCCAGACCTGCGCGACTTGCTCCAGGGTGCCCTCCCACATCTGCGGCTCGCGGGTTTGCGAGCCGACGTGGAACGACAGGCCATCGACCTGCAAACCGCGGGCGGCAGCATAATCCATCAGCTTCAGCGCCTTTTCCGGCGTGCAGCCGAATTTGCGGCTGAGCGGCCAGTCGGCCTCGCTGGCCTCGACGATCAGCCGTAGGCAGATCTTGGCTCCCGGCGCATGCGCGGCCAGCTTGTCCAGCTCCTCACGCGCATCGGCGGCGAAATGGGTGATGCCGATGCTGTGGGCAAAGGCGATATCGGCAGGCCGTTTGATGGTATTGCCAAAACTGATCCGGCTGGCCGCAGCGCCTGCCGCCAGGCACATTTCGATCTCCGCCCGGCTGGCCGCGTCGAAATTGGATCCTTCCTGCACCAGCCGCTCAAGTATGCCCGCTGCCGGATTGGCCTTGACCGCATAATGAATGCGGGCGCGGCCCAGCCCGCGGGCCAGCGCCTGGTACTTCGCGGCAACCGCTTCGGCGTCCACCACCAGTGTCGGCCGCTCGAACCGGCTTGAAGCGATGAAGCTCAAAGTGCGGGATACAGTTTCGCAATTACGGGCAGTCAGCCCGGCTACGTTTGCGTTCATGGTCATCTCCAAAAGACCCGGCCATATATGACCGCTCAGTTCTGTCAGAGACGTTACCGTCGCTACGTAACCGTAGGGGCGTAACCCCTTTCGCCAGAGGCGCGTGCGTTGGCGTCTTGGGCGTCCATATCGGGCATGTGCCTGAGTCGTTCAAGTGTTTTCTTTGCCCTGCCAGCAGAGTACCGGCAGACAGGTGCGCTCCCGCCTGCTTCAGGGGCCTTGCAAAGCCCCGCCGCAGTTGGGCCCGGCAGCGCGCCTTGGCGCGGTGCCGGGCCCAAGGCCGCACGGAAGGCGCTCCGGCGCAGCCCGTGCGCCTGCGGGCGCGGGAGAGTTCCCCTAGGGTTTGCGCTGCGGATTGCGGCAGAAGCGCGGGGCTTCCCCGCCCGGTGCAACCGCACCGCAATAGCTGCAGAACCATTGCCCTTTGGCGCGCTGCTGGCGCCAGCGGCAATTGCGGGTCAGGCCTGTGGCGCTGCGGCGCCACAAGAAATAGCCGAACACCCCGGCGAGGAGAAGCAGCAGCAATAGGGGCATGATCCTTGTCTATGCGGCGGCGGCAGCAGGCTCAACTGCTATGGACCTCAAGCCGCCTGATAGTATTCGATTACCCATTCGCCGGGGCCGGGCTGCTCAACCGCCGGCAGCGGGTCCGGAGAGTAATAGGCAAAAGCTTGCTCCAGCGCGTCCAGCGCGTCTTGTGCAGCCTGCTTCTTTTGCGGTTTCACGGGGGTCATCTGGTTGCCTCCATAATCTGGCAATATCCTCCCTCGAGCAGGAGGATAGGCCCAGGCCAAACCCGCTGCAGCAGATGATTGTGCAAGGGCGCCATGCAGGCACCGCATTGCAAACCCGGCAGGCAAGTCTCAGCGGGTCAGAAGCTCTCCGGCCAGCCCCAGCGCAAAACCGGCAACCGCACCCAGTGCCGGCACGTTGCTGCGACTGGAGTGGGCCTTGGGCGCAATATCCTGGAACAGAAGATAGAGGATTCCGCCAGCGGCAAAGATCATGATCGCCCCCAGCGCAGCACGGGCGTCTGCCAGCCATACCAGCCCAACCAGCGCACAGACCGGCCCAAGTGCGGCCAGACCCAGAAAAGCCAGCAGCACGTGCCAGGCCGGGCTGCTGCCGCGCCAGACCTCGCGGAAGGCGGCAAAACCTTCGGGCAGGTTCTGCAGGAAGATCATCAGCGCCAGAAGCTTGGCAGTGGCGGCATCGGCAACCAGCATTGCGCCAAGCGCCATCGCCTCCGGCAGGTAGTCCAGCAGCATCGCCAGAAGCAATGCACCGCTGCCCCCGTGACGCTGCAATAGCGTATCGACCGCATAAAACACCGCTCCGCCTGCGGCAAACAGGCCAACCGCCCAGGCGGGCGGCAGAACCTCGACCGCTTCCGGCACCAGCACCAGCGCCACTGCCGAGGCCAGCGCCCCGCCGCCAAAGGCCCCGATGGTGTGAAGCACCTCGTCCCGGAGCATCGGGTTGCGAATATGCTCGCACCAGGCAAGGAAGCCGCCCAACGGCATCGCAAGACCGGCAAGTCCAGCTAAAAGGATGGCAAAAACATGTGGTTGCACGGCTGAATCCTAGGGCCGGAACCGCCGAAGCTCAACCCGCTTGGTTCAGGCGTTGATGCAGGAGGTTGCCTGCGCCGCCTGCCCGTCTGTCACATTGGGTCCGGGCTGCACGGTCCGTAAAACAGTCGCCCCCGCCCCATGGCCCAGAAACTCGGTCCGCACCCGGTATTGCCCGGTAATGCCTGCCGCGCCGATACAGCCGGGGATACGCGCGTCGGTGGCAGCAAGCTGTGCGCCCAAGCGGTCATTGTCCGCCGCCGACAGGCAGCCCGAAAGAACAGTCAGAGCCGCAAGGACTGGAAGGATGGGTTTCATGGATGCGCCTGCCTGGGGAAAAACAATACCCCCGGTTTCGCAGGAAACCGGGGGCGGTGCAATTTATGCCCCCTCAGGCGGCGGATCCTTGCGGATCAGGATCCTCGCGGATCAGACGCTGCGCTCGACCATCATTTGCTTGATGTGTGAAATCGCCTTGGCCGGGTTCAGACCCTTGGGGCAGGTCTTGGCGCAATTCATGATGGTGTGGCAGCGGTAAAGCTTGAACGGATCTTCCAGCTGGTCCAGACGCTCGGGCGTCGCCTCATCCCGGCTGTCGATGATCCAGCGGTAGGCGTGCAGCAGGGCTGCCGGGCCAAGGTAACGGTCGCCGTTCCACCAATAGCTCGGGCAAGAGGTCGAGCAGCTGGCGCACATCACGCATTCATAAAGCCCATCCAGCTTCTTGCGGTCCTCAATCGACTGCTTCCACTCTTTCGCCGGGCGGTTGGTTTTGGTCTCCAACCACGGCATGATAGAGGCATGCTGGGCATAAAAATGCGTCAGATCGGGAATCAGATCTTTGACCACCGGCATATGCGGCAGCGGGTAGATTGCCACATCACCCTTGATCTCATCCATGCCATAGATACAGGCCAGCGTGTTGATGCCGTCGATGTTCATCGCGCAGGAGCCGCAGATGCCCTCGCGGCAGGAGCGGCGGAAGGTCAGCGTCGGGTCGATCTCGTTCTTGATCTTGATCAGCGCGTCCAGCACCATCGGGCCGCAGCTGTCCATATCCAGGAAGTAGGTATCGACCCGCGGATTCTGGCCGTCGTCCGGGTTCCAGCGATAGATCTTGAACTTGCGCACATTGCTGGCGCCGTCCGGCTTGGGCCAGGTCTTGCCCGTGGTCATACGCGAGTTCTTCGGGAGGCTGAATTGAACCATGGTATCAACTCCTTCACATGTCCAGCAAGCAGGAGCTGCCTGCGGCAATACATTCATTGAGGCCAATCCGCCGCGCGCGCGCTGACGAACCTCGGGCCGTTGCCTGTGTCACAAGACCACCTCGTGCTGACTTGCGGGGTGGCAGGGAGTCAGAAGCGCGACACACTTTCAGCTCCCGACACAATAAGTTGAGCCGCCGTAGAGTACGGGGGCGTCTTTGGGGCACTGCAATAGCGGCCCTGCCGTAGCTGCAGCCTTGGGAACAGCCTGCTCAATGCCGCTTGCCTGGTAGGTCTGGCCGGGAGCCGCTGTCGAAACCCCGCGCAGTTTTGCCCGCGCACAAGCATTGATCGCGCGGGCGTCTTCCTTGGTAACCGCGCCTCCCGGAACAATTGTTACTTCGGTGGCTCGGCTTCCATAGGAGAAGACCTGCACTTCGAACTGTCCGGCCACTCCGCGTTCATTTTTGCAAGCAAATATGTTTGCGCGTTGCGCCTCAGCACTATGTGCAAAAACATCGCTTCCGGCACTGTATTTCGCCATGAGCCGCTCTCTTGAACATTTGTTCATGTTGCGCGCCTCACTCAGCGAGACCCCGTTTTCATTGGCGGCAAATACCGAGACACGGCCATCCTTCAGCACCAGTTTTTGCGGCGCAAACGGCCCCTGTATCCCCAGATCGGCATGGCAGCCGCGCAGCGACTCCTTCTGCACGCTCTCACTCAGTGAGAGAATCATGTCTGAGCCGGGTGATGCACAGGCAGCCAAAGCGGCACATGCTCCGGCAAGCAGAATGCCCCGCATCAGAACGTCCGCGCCTTGGGCGCGATTTTCTTGAGGCTGATGCCGCCTTCGGCTTCGGTAGAGAGCGGGTCGGTGATCACCGGGCGGTAGCTGAGTTCCACCTTGGTGCCTTCCACGCGCGATACCGTGTGAACCCGCCAGCTTTCATCGTCCCGGGTCGAGAAATCCTCATGCGCGTGCGCGCCTCGGCTTTCCTTGCGGGCCTCGGCGCCAACAATGGTGGCCAGCGCGCTTGGCATCAGGTTGGTCAGCTCAAGCGTTTCCATCAGGTCGGAGTTCCAGACCAGCGACCGGTCGGTCACCTGCAGATCGTCCATCTTGGCGGCGATCTTCGTCATCTTCTCGACACCTTCGGCCATGGTCTCCGCTGTGCGGAACACGGCGGCGTCGGCCTGCATGCATTTCTGCATCTCCAGCCGCAGATCCGCGGTCGGGACGCCGCCCTTGGCATTGCGCAGGGTGTCAAAGCGGTCAAATGCCTTGTCGACGGAGGCCTTGTTCAGCACCGGGTTCGCCGCATCCGCATCCACAACTTTGCCTGCGCGGATGGCAGAGGCACGGCCAAAGACCACGAGGTCGATCAGCGAGTTGGACCCCAGACGGTTGGCGCCATGCACCGAGGCGCAGCCTGCCTCGCCCACTGCCATCAGGCCCGGCACAACGCCGGTTGGGTCTTCGGCGGATGGGTTCAGCACCTCGCCCCAATAGTTGGTCGGGATGCCGCCCATATTGTAATGCACGGTGGGCAGAACCGGGATCGGCTCTTTGGTGACGTCCACACCGGCAAAGATCTTGGCCGACTCGGAGATGCCCGGCAGACGTTCCGCCAGCGCCTCGGCTGGCAGGTGGCTGAGGTTCAGGTGGATATGGTCGCCCTCGGCGCCGACCCCGCGGCCTTCGCGGATTTCCATCGTCATAGACCGGGAAACATAATCGCGCGGTGCCAGGTCTTTGTACTGGGGCGCATAGCGCTCCATGAAGCGTTCGCCTTCGGAGTTGGTGAGGTAGCCGCCCTCGCCCCGCGCGCCTTCGGTGATCAGGCAGCCGGAGCCGTAGATGCCGGTCGGATGGAATTGAACAAATTCCATGTCCTGCAGCGCCAGGCCGGCGCGGGCCACCATGCCGCCGCCGTCGCCCGTGCAGGTATGCGCCGAGGTGGCGGAGAAATAGGCGCGGCCATAACCGCCGGTCGCCAGCACCACCATTTTGGCGTTGAAAACATGCATGGTGCCGTCATCCAGCTTCCAGCACACAACGCCCTGGCACTGCCCGTCCTCGGACATGATCAGGTCGATGGCGAAATACTCGATGTAGAACTCAGCGTTGTTTTTCAGCGACTGGCCATAAAGCGTGTGCAGGATCGCGTGGCCGGTCCGGTCAGCCGCGGCACAGGTGCGCTGCACCGCGGGGCCTTCGCCGAACTCGGTGGTGTGGCCGCCGAAAGGACGCTGGTAGATCTTGCCCTCTTCGGTCCGCGAGAAGGGCACGCCGTAGTGTTCCAGCTCGTAAACTGCCTTGGGCGCCTCACGCGCCAGATATTCCATCGCGTCGGTGTCGCCCAGCCAGTCAGAGCCTTTGACGGTGTCATACATATGCCACTGCCAGCTGTCGGGCCCCATGTTGCCCAAGCTGGCGGCAATGCCGCCCTGCGCCGCCACGGTGTGGGAGCGGGTCGGGAACACCTTGGTCACACAGGCGGTGCGCAGCCCCTGCTCGGCCATACCCAGCGTCGCGCGGAGGCCAGCCCCGCCGGCGCCAACCACGACCACGTCATATTCATGTGTTTCGTATTCGTAAGCAGCCATTGATGGAAACCTCGGGGAGTTACAGGGCCAGGCGGATCAGCGCATAGGCGCTGGTCGCGGCGACGGCATAAGACAGGCAGTTGACCAGGATGATCGTCAGGCGGCCTTTGACGCCATGCACGTAATCCTCGATCATGATCTGGGCGCCGGATTTAAAGTGCATCATGCCGACCCAGATGGTCAGCGCCGCCACAAGTGCCGGGAACGGACGCGAATAATAGGCGGTGATCTCCTCGTAAGATCCGCCCAGCGCCGAGCCGAAGGTGAAGACAAACAGCGGCACCAGGATCAAGAGAGCAACAGAGCTCACCTGCATCGCCCAATGATGGCTGGTTCCGGATTTTGCAGCGCCCATGCCAACGGCGCGCTTGCGGTCAGTCAGAAATCGCATCGCGTGTGTCCTTTAGCTTAGACGATAATGATGGTCAGAACGGTCAGGATCACTGATCCTGTGATCACAAACCAGCCCAGTTTCTCAGCCTGGTCCAGATCCAGCATATAGCCGTTGTCCCAGATCAGGTGCCGGATACCTGCAAGCGTGTGATACCAAAGGCCCAGCGCCGACAGCACCATCACCAGATCGCCGAACCAGCTGGTCAGCACACCATTGGCAATGGCGAAGTATTCAGATGAGGTTGCGGCGGCCAGGAACCACCAGGCGATCAGCAGCGCCGAGACTATCAGTGCGTTGCCGGTGATCCGGGTCAGGATCGACGTCAGGGAGGTCAGCTGCGGCCGGTAGACCTGCAAATGCGGCGAAAGCGGGCGGTTGCCCCGATTGACATCGGCCATGTTGGCTCCTTTTCAGGTTGGCTGACGACGTTTTAGCCGATTTTTACGGCGTGTCACCCGAAGGAAGTGTTAAAAAACACGGGAAATTGCTCTGTTGGCGCTAAAAGGCCACGACTTGTGATCACAGCAAATAATTAGTGATCACAAATTTACAAATTGGAAAATTTTTGCAGAATCACAAGGCAATCTGCAAATCACTGCAAAGCCAGCACCCCCCTGTCTGCTTCGGGCGGCAGCGCAGCGGTCTGTCTTGCAACCTCCCGCACCAGCTTCTTGCGGATCCGCGCAGGGTAGTCGTCAAAACTCGCGGCAGTGACCACAAAAGCGCCCTCACCGCGGATCACGTTTTCAAAAAAATAGGCTGTCAGATCCGGCTCGCTCTGCTCGATGGCGATGGCGTTCACGGTCACCCCAAGGGCGGACAGCGCCCCGTGCGCCTCGCGCGGCTCAACGCCTTCATTGGAAAACCCGTCACCGGAAATGTCGATCACCCTGCGCTTGCAATCCGGCACTGCAGAGAATTGATCCAGCGCCAGGAGCAGCGCCTCCCCCACCGCAGTGGAGTAATTGCGCCAGGGCCGCGGCGCCTGTTCGATCCGCCGGGCCAATGCCTCGACATCGGCAAAACTGCGCACCGGCCCCCAAGGCAGCGTCACCTCCTGCCGTGACTCGCCGGACCATTGAATCAACAGCACCTGCGCCCGCGCCTTGACCAGCGCCTCAGAAACGACACCGTCGCGCAACCCCGCCGCCAGCCCGTCCATCTGAATGCGGTATTCCTCGGCATCGACAGAGCCGGAGACATCCACCGCCAGCACCAATGCCAGATCGCAGGCCGCTGCCCGCAGCGGCCAGAGGAAAACCATGGAAAAAACCAGAAGCTGCAAAACCCGCATGCCGCCAGCTTAAGCGGCAATCCTGGAAAAGGTCATCACATTTCTGCCAGCACCGCCCGCTCCTGCCGCTTCTTTCTGGTCTGAAATACTCCAGGGGTGAGCAGGCCGCGCCTGCGAGGGGGCGGCGCCCCCTCCCCTGTTATTTCGGCATCAAGGCCCAGTAGTCGAGATCGAGCAGCACATCCGGCAAATACTTGCCGTCCTCGCCCTTCAGCTCAAACGGCGTGCCGCCCTTGGTGGCCACCAGCCGCAGCCGGATCGCCCCGACACCCGGTGCGCTTGTGTCCGCCTTGTCCAGCACCTCGGACCAGGCCCGCACCGTCAGCCCCGACAGGCAGGGGTTGGCATGCGCCCCGCCATTCAGCCCCACGATCATCTGCGCATTGGCCAGCCCGTTGAAGGACAGCGTCCGCGCCATCGAAATCACATGGCCCCCGTATATCAGCCGGGTGCCATCCGGGCGCGCTGTACTGTCAAAATGCACCTTGGCGGTGTTCTGCCACAGGCGGGTCGCCATCATGTGCTCGGCTTCCTCGATGGTGACACCATCCACGTGGTCGATGGTCTCGCCCACCTCGTAATCGCCCCAGCGATGCGGCTCGCCTGCCAGAGTGAAATCGTAATTGCTGAAGTCCAGCCCCGCCGGGATCACCAGCTGGCCTGCGGGGATCACCTTGTTCAATTCCGGAATAACCGTCTCAGGTGCCGGGGCATCCAGATCGCCTTTGCGCACCATTACCCAGCGCACGTATTCCATCACGCAGTCATCGCGCTGGTTCAGCCCGCGGGTCCGCACATAAACCACGCCGGACTTGCCGTTGGAGTTCTGCTTCAGGCCGATCACCTCGGATTCCGAGCGCAGCGTGTCGCCGGGATAGACCGGCAGCAGCCAGCGCCCCTCGGCATAGCCGAGGTTCGCCAACGCATTGAGGGAGATGTCCGGCACCGTCTTGCCGAACACCACATGGAAGGCCGCCAGATCATCCAGCGGCGCCGATGGCAGACCAGAGGCCCGGGCAAACTCATCCGAAGAATAGAGCGCATGGCGCGCCGGATAGAGCGCATGGTACAGCGCCCGCTCGCCGCCCGACACCGTGCGCGGCACCGCGTGGCGGATCACTTCGCCGACTGTGTAGTCTTCGAAAAATCTTCCCGGATTTGTCTTGGCCGGATTGGTCTTGGCCATCAGTGTTCTCCCAGTTTGGTCTCAGGCGTGTAGGTTCCGTCCGCCTCCTTCACCACTGCCTGGCCGCAGCGCATGATCCCTTTCACCGGATCAAAGGCCTGGGTCGGGCTTCCGTGCAGCTCCCATCCCTTGTTCAGCGCATCGGTCACCTTGTGGCAGAAGGCAGAGGTGTCGTCCTCGGACAAGAATCGGTAGAGTTTCATGGTGTCCTATCCTGCTATGGGCCTAGCCGCCGAACGGCGACGGGCCGACCATGCCGTGGACGTAGCCGATCACCCCCATCAGGACAATCGAGGCAGCAAGGAACATCCCGTCCTTGGCCAGGGTCCCTTTGGGGCCCGGCTGCCACTCGGGCTCCGACCGGTTGATCACGATGACCTCAGCCACCGCCCAGGCCAGCAGCCCGCCGAACAGCACAAAGGAAGCCGCATCCCAGTTCACCAGCAGATGCGCCACGGCCCACAGCTTGAACCCCGCAAGCATCGGGTGGCGCATACCATTCAGCAGCGCGCCTTTCTTCGGCGCCGGGCTCATCAGATAGATGGCAATCAGAACCAACAGGTTGTTGATGTGACGCAGAAACGGCGGCGGCGCGGCAAGGTCATAGACATCGGCAGAGCGGTAACCCAGCACCATCAGCACAACGCCAGCAACCAGCACCAGCGCCACCACGCCGCGGCCGCCATTGCCCATGGCGGCGCGCTGCTCCGGCGCCAGCCGTTTGAACAAGTGGCCGCCCCACCACAACAGGATGCCTAGAATTAATAGCGCCATATCAGTCTCCCAATGCTGTTAACCGGGTCAACAGCTAGGCCGAAAGCGCGGCGATTGCATCCGCTTTTGCCAGGATCTCACGCGCGGTTACAACATGCAGGTTCTCGACTATCCTGCCATCGACCACGGCCACACCCTGGCCTGCGGCCTGCGCCTCCTCAAAAGCGGCAATCTGGCGGCGGGCAGTCTCGGCCTCGCGCTCGGTCGGGGCAAAGGCTGTATTGGCTGTCTCCACCTGCGCCGGGTGGATCAGGGTCTTGCCGTCAAAGCCCATGTCGCGGCCTTGCGCGCATTCCGCCGATAGCCCCTCAACATCCTTGAACGCGTTGTAAACACCATCGACGATCACCAGCCCCTCGGCTTTGGCAGCCAGCAGGCACAGGCCCAGCCCGGCCATCATCGGCATCCGGTCCGGGCGGAAACGGGTCTGCAGTTCCTTGGCCAGGTCATTGGTGCCCATCACCATGCCCTGCAGCTTGGGATGGGCGGCAATCGCGGCAGCATTCAGCATGCCGCGCGGGGTTTCCATCATCGCCCACAACGGGATACCGCCGGTGATTTCCGCCAGCGCATCCAGGTCTTCAGGCCCGTTCACCTTGGGCAGAAGAATCGCGTCGCAGTCCATTTTTGCCGCCGCAATCGCGTCCTCGCGGCCCCAGACCGTATCCAGCCCGTTGATCCGCACAATCTTTATCCGTGCACCAAAGCCGCCCGCCTCCAACGCCTGGGCCAAGGTCTCGCGGGCATTGGGCTTTTCGTCCACCGATACCGCGTCTTCCAGATCAAAGATCACCGCATCCACCGGCAGGGTTTTGGCCTTCTCCAGCGCGCGTGCGTTGGAGCCGGGAATATACAAAACCGAACGGTAAGGGCGCGCACGCGGGTCCATTAAGGCTCTCCAAAAGTTATTTTGTTGCGTAAAGCGGTACAGATTCGATTGTATACTTTCAAGTACAATTCCGCCGCAGCGCAGCGTAACCTTCCCCGCGAACGCAGCAAGATATTGACAGAATTAGTGATTTTTCAGCGCCCTCTGGGTTAACCA
Organism: Leisingera sp. F5; assembly: GCF_001593695.1. NCBI lineage: Bacteria > Pseudomonadati > Pseudomonadota > Alphaproteobacteria > Rhodobacterales > Roseobacteraceae > Leisingera > Leisingera sp. F5. The sequence continues at coordinate 23,855 of NZ_LUKH01000015.1, forward strand.
CTTATCAGCATCTGATCGCCAAACTGATGGATACCAAGGCACAGGACCCCTGCCGCCACCCCAGGCCGCACCTGTTGCCCGCAGGCATGGGGCCTGCATTTCGAATTGCGTTACACACCGGCCCGCACAGGGATACCGGGGGCTGCCGTCAGGCGCCCCGCTCTGTCCGGCCGTTCCGGAAAGGGTAAAACGAGATGAAAATGACACTTTTCGCACTGCCCGCGGCCCTCGCCGTGCTGACCCTGGCTGCTGCACCTGCCGCCGCGCAAAGCCGCAACTGCGCCCCGCGCGACACAGTGATCAAACGGCTGGCAGAAAAATACGGCGAAAGCCGTCAAAGCATCGGCGTGGGCCAGAAAGGCATGGTGATGGAGACCTTTGCCTCCGAAAACACCGGCAGCTGGACCATCACAGTGACCACACCCAACGGCATGACCTGCCTGGTGGCCTCGGGCCAGTCGTATGAAGTGCTCGCAGAAGCACTGCCGGACACCGACAGCGACGCCTGAGCAGCAGTTATTGAAGCAGGTTTCCAGGCAGCAGGTTAAGCGGCCGGGGACGCCGCGCGGGCTGGCCGCAATGAAAACACTGGCGAGCAGTATTCAGGTCAGCCCGTCCCAGATCAGCTTGGCTCCGGTCACACTCAGCAGCACATAGGTCAGCGCAAAGAACCCGCGCTCCGGGAGGCTGTGATGCAGCCGCACCCCCAGCCAGGCGCCGAGCAGCGCAAAGGGCGCCAGCAGCAGATCAAGCTTCAGCGTCTCCCAAGTGAACATCCCCAGCCAGGCATAGGGAACCGCCTTGGCGATATTGACCGCCCAGAAGATCAGCACGGTGCTGGCCTGATATTCGGTCTTGCGCAACTTCAGGCTGAGGAGATAAACCGCGGCCGGCGGCCCGCCCGCATGGCTGACAAAACTGGTAAACCCGACAGCCACCCCGGCAAGCAGTCCGGTGCGGTCAGAAAGCTGTGCGGCAGACAGGCTGCCAAACCCAAGCCACCCGCGCAGCTGCCACAGCACAAACCCGATTGAGACCGCACCGATCAGAACCCGCATCGCATCGTCATTCACCGCCGAGTACAGCCAGGCGCCCAGCCCGACACCCGGCAGCCCGCCCGCGATCAGCAACAGCGAGGCGCGCAGATTCCAGCGGCCCCAATAGGGTTTCAGATTGGCCAGATCGATCAGCATCAACAGCGGCAGCATCAGCGCCAAGGCCGCGCCCGGCTCAATCACCAGCGCCAGAATCGACGCCGAAGCAAAGGCCGCGCCGGACCCGAAACCGCTCTTGGACACGCCCGCAAAAACGACTGCCGGGATGGCAAAAACGAAAAACATAGCGTCAAATGCCATCATTGCCCGCCCTCGAAAGCCCTGAATTACACGCCCTTTAGCGATACCAGCGCAGCATACACAAGTATACCGAACCCTTTGCCGCAGCGCGGAACCCTTGCACGGCGGGCCGTTACGCCGTAGGCATCAGGAAATTTCAACCGGACCGGAGACATTCCCAATGGCACGACCCAAAATCGCCCTCATCGGCGCAGGTCAGATCGGCGGCACCCTCGCACATCTCGCAGCCCTCAAGGAACTCGGCGACGTCGTGCTCTTTGACATCGCCGAAGGCACCCCCGAAGGCAAGGCGCTGGACATCGCACAATCCGGTCCTTCCGAAGGCTTTGACGCCAGCCTCAAAGGCACACAGTCCTATGAGGACATTGCAGGCGCCGACGTCTGCATCGTGACTGCCGGCGTGCCGCGCAAGCCGGGCATGAGCCGCGACGATCTGCTGGGCATCAACCTGAAGGTGATGAAGTCCGTCGGCGAAGGCATCCGCGACCACGCGCCGGACGCATTTGTGATCTGCATCACCAACCCGCTGGACGCGATGGTCTGGGCCCTGCGCGAATTCTCAGGCCTGCCCCACGCCAAGGTCTGCGGCATGGCCGGCGTGCTGGACTCTGCCCGCTTCCGTCACTTCCTGGCCGAAGAATTCAACGTCTCCATGAAAGACGTCACCGCATTCGTGCTGGGCGGCCATGGCGACACAATGGTGCCCTCCGTGCGCTATTCCACGGTGGCCGGCATCCCGTTGCCCGACCTGGTCAAAATGGGCTGGACCACCCAGGAGCGCCTGGACGCCATCCTGCAGCGTACCCGTGACGGCGGCGCCGAAATCGTCGGCCTGCTGAAAACCGGCTCCGCCTTTTATGCACCGGCAACCAGCGCCATCGAAATGGCCGAAGCCTACCTGAAAGATCAGAAGCGCGTGCTGCCCTGTGCTGCTTATTGCGACGGCGAGATCGGCGTGAAGGGCATGTATGTGGGTGTCCCCACCGTGATCGGCGCCGGCGGCATCGAGAAGGTTGTGAACATCCAGTTGAACGAGGAAGAGCAAGTCATGTTCGACAACTCGGTCAATGCTGTGAAAGGCCTGGTCGAGGCCTGCAAAGGTATCGACAGCTCGCTGGCCTGAGCCAAAAAGCCTTGAACAGATCAGGGGGTCCGCTTTTGGCGGGCCCCTTTTCTTTTGCTGCGGCGCTCCCGGTGCGGCGATTGACGCTTTTGATATATGAAGCGGCGGTAGCAATGGATGGCTGTTACCGTCGAATCACTGCCGTTAAGCTTCCGATAATTTGTGATCACACCCTCAAAAACCGTGATCACAAATCTCGAAAATCTTCACCATTTCCCCATTCCCTGTCAAAAAAGCCTTTAACACTTGGCTTTAAGACGGCCTATTGAAGCCAGACAATTGCAGCCAGACGGGACAGTTTCAGATGAACATCCACGAATATCAGGCAAAAGCCCTCCTTCGCAGCTACGGTGCCCCGGTGTCAGACGGCAAGGTGGTGCTGAAAGCCGAGGACGCCAAAACCGCCGCCGGTGAACTGGACGGCCCGCTGTGGGTGGTCAAGGCACAGATCCACGCAGGCGGCCGCGGCAAGGGTTCCTTCAAGGAAGCAGACGCTGGCGAAAAAGGCGGTGTGCGCCTGACCAAATCGGTGGAGGAAGCGGCCGAGGAAGCCAAGAAGATGCTGGGCCGCACCCTGGTCACCCATCAGACCGGCCCCGCGGGCAAGCAGGTGAACCGCATCTACATCGAGGCCGGCTCCGGCATCCAGACCGAGCTGTACCTCGCACTGCTGGTGGACCGCCAGACCTCGCGCATCTCCTTTGTCTGCTCGACCGAAGGCGGCATGGACATCGAGGAAGTGGCCGCAGCCACCCCGGAAAAGATCCTGTCGTTCAGCGTCGACCCTGCCACCGGCTACCAGCCCTACCATGGCCGCCGCATTGCCTTCTCGCTCGGCCTGGAAGGTGCGCAGGTCAAGCAATGCGTCAAACTGATGGGCCAGCTTTATCAGGCCTTTGTCGACAAAGACATGGAGATGCTGGAGATCAACCCGCTGATCGTGGGTGACGACGGCGCGCTCAAGGTGCTGGACGCCAAGGTCGGCTTTGACGGCAACGCGGTCTACCGCCACGCCGACGTGGCAGAGCTGCGCGACACCACCGAGGAAGACCCGAAAGAGCTGGAAGCCTCCAAATACGACCTGAACTATATCGCGCTGGATGGTGAGATCGGCTGCATGGTGAACGGTGCGGGGCTGGCGATGGCCACCATGGACATCATCAAGCTCTATGGTGCTGAGCCTGCCAACTTCCTTGACGTGGGCGGCGGCGCCACCAAGGAGAAGGTGACCGAGGCCTTCAAGATCATCACCTCCGACCCGCAGGTCAAAGGTATTCTCGTGAACATCTTCGGCGGCATCATGCGCTGCGACGTCATCGCCGAGGGCGTGGTTGCCGCGGTCAAGGAAGTCGGCTTGAAGGTGCCGCTGGTGGTCCGCCTGGAGGGCACCAACGTCGAGAAAGGCAAGGAGATAATCAACACTTCCGGCCTCGACGTGATCGCCGCCGACAACCTGAAAGACGGCGCCGAGAAGATCGTGAAAGCGGTGAAGGGTTGAGCGGACCTATGAAAAAGGTCATTGCAACCGGCACTCTTGCGGTGTTGTTGGCGGCCTGCAATGTGTCGACTGATCAGGTATCGAAGGCGCCGCAACCTGCAGCTTCGACTCAAAAAGCCGCTGCCTTCAGATCTGAGATGCCCAGAGTCATTGAAGCATGCGTTGCACTTGGCAAGGATAACCCGGCAAAGTTCAATGGTTTGAAAGCTGCTGGGTTTAAGGGCCTTGGCAACTTCAGGCGTTGGGAAATCGGCTCGCCGGCCTCAGGTTTGCTGCTACTGAGCAATGGGGGATCCTATTGCAAAGTCGGCAACTTTGAAGGGCCTCATGCCGCGCCTGTTTCTCTGCCTAATGTTTTGTTCTCAAGCCTGTCAAAGCTCGGTTTTAAGAAGCAAACACGGAAAGACCGCAGAGGCCGCGCCGAAGAGTATTTTGTAAGAGGCAACGACGTGCTGTGGGTTGACCAAAAGGTAACGCACCGCACCGAGCATGGCTTGACTTCAAAAACAATAACTCTGCGAAGCGTGGACGATTCCCAGCCGTTGTAGGGGATTGGGGGAGGTCGAAACCGACTTCCCCCGCAAACTAAAACTTGCAGGAGCCAACTCAATGGCAGCCCACACTGGCGAAAACAAACAGCGCTCTTGTCAGCGCCTCCCCGAAATACCGGGTGAATTCGCCTTGAGACAGGACAGCAACCAATGAAAGCCGCCGTCTACCTCATAGGCTTGCAGCAGGCCACGGGCCGGGCGGAGCTGATGCAGCGGGAGCTGGATCAGGCCGGGCTCACGGCCACGCGGATTGACGCGGTGGACAGCACTGAGGTCTTCCGCGAGGAGATGCTCAAGCAATGCGCCTCCGAGGGCAACTGGGGCTATTTCCAGACCAAGGACATGGCCTGCACCCTCAGCCATGCCAAGGCCTGGGAGGCGTTGCTGGGATCAGATGCCGATGTGGCGCTGATCCTGGAGGATGACGTCTTTCTGTCGCCCGACACCGGCGCCTGGCTGCAGGACCTGTCCTGGTGGCCGCAAGACGCCGGCATCGTCAAGTTTGAACGCTGGCGGGCCAAAAAACTGCAGGTCGCTCTTGGCAAGGATGGCTTCACCCATCTGGGCCGCGAGGTGCGCCAGATGCTGTCGCGCCACGCGGGCGGTGCGGCCTATGCGATCTCCCGCCGGGCGGCGCAGCATCTCTTGGACAGCCGTCCGTTCGAAATCACCCTGGACAACCTCCTGTTCAACTTTGACGCCTCAAAGCCTGCGCGCGGCATCAAGGTATATCAGGTCCAGCCCGCATTGGCCGAACAGGGCAACGAGGCCCCCGGCGAACATGCCATCGGCCCGGCGCGCCACCGCCCCAAGGGCTGGCCGCTGATCCGCCAGAAACTCCGGCGCGGGATCTATGAATTCCGCGGCGGCTTCAGAGTATTTCCCAGTGTGGTCCTGGGGCGGGCCACCCTCGAAAAAATCCGCTTCGACGGCCGCTCCCTGGCCACCCCGCAGAACCAACAGACACATACCGCTTGAAGGAACCGACATCATGGCAGTCCTCATCGACGAAAACACCAAAGTTATCTGTCAGGGCTTCACCGGCTCGCAGGGCACTTTCCACTCCGAACAGGCCATCGCCTATGGCACCAAGATGGTCGGCGGCGTCACCCCTGGAAAAGGCGGCATGGAGCATCTGGGCCTGCCGGTCTTCAACTCCGTGCATGAAGCCAAGCATGTGACCGAAGCCAATGCCTCAGTGATCTACGTACCGCCGCCGTTTGCCGCCGACTCGATCCTCGAGGCGATCGACGCCGAGATGGAAGTGATCGTCGCGATCACCGAAGGCATCCCGGTGCTCGACATGATGCGGGTGAAGCGGGCGCTGGAGAACTCCTCCTCGATCCTGATCGGCCCGAATTGCCCTGGCGTGATCACGCCCGATGCCTGCAAGATCGGCATCATGCCCGGCCATATCCACCGCCGCGGCTCGGTCGGCGTCGTGTCCCGCTCCGGCACCCTGACCTATGAGGCCGTGAAGCAGACCACCGATGTGGGCCTCGGCCAATCCACCTGCGTCGGCATCGGCGGCGACCCGATCAAGGGCACCGAGCATATCGACGTGCTGGAATGGTTCCTGGCCGACGACGAGACCGAGAGCATCATCATGATCGGTGAAATCGGCGGCTCCGCCGAGGAAGAAGCCGCCCAGTTCCTGGCCGATGAAGCCAAGAAAGGCCGCAAGAAGCCGGTTGCAGGCTTCATTGCCGGCCGCACCGCCCCTCCAGGCCGCCGCATGGGCCACGCGGGCGCAATTGTCGCCGGCGGCAAAGGCGGCGCCGAAGACAAGATCGAAGCGATGAAATCCGCAGGAATCGTGGTTGCCGAAAGCCCGGCGGGCCTCGGCGAAGCGGTTCTGAAAGCGATCGGCAAGTAATATGGACGCAAGCCGGAGTAATCTACGGCTCGCCGGGCCTGCCCTTTCTAGGGGCAGGCATTCCCCCTTTCTCCGATGCGGTTTCCCCTAAGCCCATGAGCATCCCAAGAACCATATTCCAGGAGCTTGTCGGCAGACTGAATTTCCGCGGGCGCACAACCCGTTCGAACTTTTGGCTTTTCGCACCTTTTGGCCTTCTGTTGCCTGTTTCCGCCTACCCGTTTTCGAAGAGATTCCTTAACGTGGACTACCCTTCTATTGGCGTGCTGATGCTAACCTTCGCAGTCTTTGTTCCGTTGCTCGCCTCGGCCACACGGCGGCTGCAAGACACAGGCGAGCCTGGACATAGCGTTTTACTCCCGTTTACGCCAATCGCGTATTTCTTTGTTTCAATGATGTTTTGGGGGCTTAGCTTTGACACACTCCTGGGGGGTATTCCTATCCTGATTGCCTACCTCTTGGTTGCTCTCTACTGGCTGATCTTTCCTATTGTTCTTCTGGTGTCGTTCCTTTGGATCGGCCCACTCGTAGGGCAGTTAATACTGCCCTCCCAACCCGGTCCCAACAAATACGGTCCCAACCTGCAAGAGGCACCCCAATGACCGAACAAAGCCCAAACGACCTCTTCCGCGCCTCCTCTTTCATGCAGGGGCACAATGCGGAGTATCTGGAGCAGCTTTATGCCCAATACGCCAATGACCCGAACGCGGTGGATGCTGCCTGGGCCGAGTTCTTCCGCCAGATGGGCGATGCCGAACTGGACGTGAAGGCGGAGGCCAAGGGCCCGTCCTGGGCGCGCAACGACTGGCCGCCGGCGCTGGATGACGATCTCACCGGCGCGCTGACCGGCGAATGGCCTGCCCCGGCCGAGACCAAGGGCGCGGGCAAGAAGATCAGGGACAAGGCCTCCGCCAAGGGCGTCGAGGTCACCGACGATCAGGTCCAGCGCGCCGTGCTGGACTCGATCCGGGCGCTGATGCTGATCCGCGCCTACCGGATCCGCGGCCATCTGGCAGCGGACCTGGATCCGCTGGGCATGCGTGCCGCCTCTGCCCACCCGGAACTGGACCCGAAATCCTATGGCTTCACCGACGGTGACATGGACCGGCCGATTTTCATCGACAACGTGCTGGGTCTGCAGGTCGCGACCATGCGCCAGATCGTCGACATCGTGAAGCGCACCTATTGCGGCACCTTTGCGCTGCAGTACATGCATATTTCCAACCCCGAGCAATCCGCCTGGCTGAAGGAGCGGATCGAGGGCTACGACAAGGAAATCCGTTTCACCCGCGAGGGCCGCAAGGCGATCCTCAACAAGATGGTCGAGGCCGAAGGCTTCGAGAAATTCCTGCACGTCAAATACACCGGCACCAAGCGGTTCGGCCTGGATGGCGGCGAGAGCCTCATTCCAGCGATGGAGCAGATCATCAAGCGCGGCGGCGCGCTGGGGGTGCGCGACATCGTGATCGGCATGCCGCACCGCGGCCGGCTGTCGGTGCTGGCCAATGTGATGCAAAAACCCTACCGGGCGATCTTCAACGAGTTCCAGGGCGGCAGTTTCAAGCCCGAGGACGTGGATGGCTCCGGCGACGTGAAATACCACCTTGGCGCCTCGTCCGACCGTTCGTTCGATGGCAACAACGTGCATCTTTCGCTAACCGCCAACCCCTCGCATCTTGAGGCGGTGAACCCGGTGGTTCTGGGCAAGGTCCGCGCCAAACAGGACCAACTGGGTGACACCGACCGCAGCCAGGTGCTGCCGATCCTGCTGCACGGCGACGCGGCCTTTGCCGGACAGGGCGTGGTGGCGGAGTGCTTTGCGCTGTCGGGCCTGCGCGGCCACAAGGCCGGCGGCACCATGCATATCGTGGTGAACAACCAGATCGGTTTCACCACGGCACCGCATTTCTCGCGCTCCTCGCCCTACCCCACCGACAACGCGCTGGTGGTCGAGGCGCCGATTTTCCACGTCAATGGCGACGACCCCGAGGCCGTGGTGCATGCTGCCCGCGTCGCCACCGAGTTTCGCCAGAAGTTCCACAAGGACGTGGTGCTCGACATCTTCTGCTACCGCCGCTTCGGTCACAACGAAGGCGACGAGCCGATGTTCACCAACCCGTTGATGTACAAGAAGATCAAGGGCCACAAGACCACGCTGACGCTCTACACCGACCGGCTGGTCAAGGATGGTCTGATCCCCGAGGGCGAGATCGAGGACATGAAGGCTGCCTTCCAGGCGCATCTCAACGAAGAATTCGAGACCGGCAAAAATTACAAACCCAACAAGGCCGACTGGCTGGACGGGCGCTGGTCGCATCTGGACAAGAAAGACGCCGACTACCAGCGCGGCCGCACTGCGATCGCTCCGGAAACCCTGTCCGAAATCGGCGCCTCGCTCAGCCGGGTGCCCGATGGTTTCCCGATGCACCGCACCGTTGGACGCTTCCTGGATGCCCGCGGCAAGATGTTTGAAACCGGCCAGGGCTTTGACTGGGCAACGGGCGAGGCGATGGCCTTTGGCTCGCTCCTGCTGGAAGGTTATCCAGTGCGCCTCGCAGGCCAGGATGCCACCCGCGGCACCTTCTCGCAGCGCCATTCCGGCATCGTCAATCAGGAGACCGAGGAGCGCTACTATCCGCTCAACAACATCCGCGCGGGTCAGTCGCATTACGACGTGATCGACTCGGCGCTGTCGGAATATGCGGTGCTGGGGTTTGAGTACGGCTACTCGCTGGCTGAACCCAACGCGCTGACCCTGTGGGAAGCCCAGTTCGGCGATTTCGCCAATGGCGCCCAGATCATGTTCGACCAGTTCATCTCCTCAGGCGAGTCGAAATGGCTGCGGATGTCCGGCCTTGTGTGCCTGCTGCCGCACGGGTTCGAGGGCCAGGGCCCGGAGCACTCCTCAGCCCGGCTTGAACGCTTCCTGCAGATGTGCGGCCAGGATAACTGGATCGTGGCCAACTGCACCACGCCTGCGAACTATTTCCACATCCTGCGCCGCCAGCTGCACCGCACCTTCCGCAAGCCGCTGATCATGATGACCCCGAAATCGCTGCTGCGCCACAAGCTGGCGGTCTCCAAGGCAGAGGAATTCACCACCGGCTCTAGCTTCCACCGGGTGCTGTGGGATGACGCCCAGCACGGCAATTCGGACACGCAGCTGGTACCGGACGACAAGATCAAGCGCGTCGTCATGTGCTCGGGCAAGGTCTATTACGACCTGCTGGAAGAGCGCGACGCCCGCGGCATTGATGACGTCTACCTGATGCGGGTCGAACAGTTCTATCCGTTCCCGGCGATCTCGATGGTGAAGGAGCTGGAACGCTTCAAGCAGGCGGAAATGGTCTGGTGCCAGGAAGAGCCCAAAAACCAGGGCGCCTGGAGCTTCATCGAGCCCAACATCGAATGGGTGCTGACCCGTATCAAGGCCAAGCATACCCGGCCCGTCTATGCCGGCCGCGCCACCTCGGCCTCTCCTGCAACCGGCCTGGCCAGCCAGCACAAAGCCCAACAAGCAGCCCTCGTCAACGAAGCGCTGAGCATCTGAGGATAAAGAGACATGACAACCGAAGTCCGCGTACCCACCCTGGGCGAATCCGTGACCGAGGCCACCGTGGCCACCTGGTTCAAGAAACCCGGCGACGCCGTCAATGCCGATGAAATGCTCTGCGAGCTGGAAACCGACAAGGTGACGGTCGAGGTGCCCTCGCCCGCATCGGGCCAGCTGGCCGATATCGTCGCCGCCGAAGGCGACACCGTCGGCGTTGACGCGCTGCTCGCCAATATCGCCGAGTCCGGCAGCGCCGGCCCCGAGACCATCAAGCCCAAGGCCAATGCCCCGGCAACCGCAGAGACGCCGGACGAGGCTGCCAGCACCGACATCACCGTGCCCGCCCTGGGTGAGTCGGTTTCCGAGGCCACCGTCTCCACCTGGTTCAAGAAGGTCGGCGACAGCGTCGCCCAGGACGAAATGCTGTGCGAGCTGGAAACCGACAAGGTCTCGGTTGAGGTGCCCTCCCCCGCTGCCGGCGTGCTGGCGGAAATCACCGCAGGCGAAGGCGAAACCGTCGCCGCTTCGGCCAAGCTCGGCGTGATCTCCGGCTCTGCATCCGGCGCGGCTGCAGCTCCAGCAAGTGAAAAGGCTCCGGCAGAAACCGCGGCAGAAACAGCCAAGGACGTGGCAAACGCCCCCTCCGCTGAAAAGGCAATGGCCGAGGCAGGCCTCAATGCATCGCAAGTCACCGGCAGTGGCCGTGACGGACGCATCATGAAGGAAGACGTTGCCGCAGCTGTGGCTGCGGCCAAGGCCGCACCGCCTGCCGCTCCAGCCGCACCGGCACCGGCCCAGTTGCGCGGGCCTGTAACGGCCGATGACGCGGCGCGCGAGGAACGGGTGAAGATGACCCGCCTGCGCCAGACCATCGCCAAGCGCCTGAAGGACAGCCAGAACACCGCCGCCATGCTCACCACTTACAACGAGGTCGACATGACCGAGGTGATGGCCCTGCGCAACGAGTACAAAGACCTGTTCCAGAAGAAGCACGGTGTGAAACTGGGCTTCATGTCCTTCTTCACCAAGGCCTGCTGCCACGCGCTGAAGGAAGTGCCGGAAGTCAATGCCGAGATCGACGGCACCGACATCGTCTATAAGAACTTCGTGCACATGGGCGTTGCCGCAGGCACTCCGACGGGCCTGGTTGTGCCGGTGATCCGCGACGCCGATGCGATGTCCTTTGCAGCGATCGAGAAGGCGATTGCCGAAAAAGGCGCCCGCGCCCGCGACGGCAAACTGTCGATGGCCGAGATGCAGGGCGGCACCTTCACCATCTCCAATGGCGGCGTTTACGGCTCTCTGATGTCCTCGCCGATCCTGAACCCGCCGCAGTCCGGCATCCTCGGCATGCACAAGATCCAGGACCGCCCGATGGCGATCAATGGCAAGGTGGAAATCCGCCCGATGATGTATCTGGCGCTGTCCTATGACCACCGCATCGTCGACGGCAAAGGCGCCGTGACCTTCTTGGTCCGCGTCAAGGAAGCCCTCGAGGATCCGCGGCGCCTGCTGATGGATCTGTAAACCCGGCAACATCGCCCCAGGCCGGAAACCGGCCTGGGGTCAAAGAGACCATAAATAATTTCGTGCCAGAGATTTAAATGAGCTATCAGCCTGAACCAAATCCGGAACAGGAATTTCCAAAGCTCTTCGCTTTGAAGCGCCGACTTGTCTCATTCAAGAAGCTGCAACCGGCTGCGTTCTGGTTCCGAGCCTGGTTGCTGGTTACGGCCATAGTGCTGCCCATATGGCTGGCTTCCGGTTTCGAAGGCTTCAAGAAACCCAGCCATAAAGCTTTCCTAGCGATCGCATTTGCGGGCTGGGTTTATCCTTTTGCCGTTTGGATCAAACAGCACACAGGGCAGAGGCGATGAAGTTGATGCCCGGTAGCAGAACCTCCAGTGTTTCCCTTCCGGTGTTCAAGGGCCGTTCAAAGGCAGCGCAACCATGACCCTCCCGCTCTGGGGCCTTGTTTGCCTCTCAATCCTCGGTCTGATCCACGTGAGCTGCGACAGCTTCCTGCTAAAGCTCTCCGTTGGCAACGCCTGGACTGCAGGCCCGCGCGACACCGCTGTCAGCCGCAGCGCCCTGGCGGGCCGGGCGCGCCGCGCCTTCACAAATTTCCTGGAAACCGCCCCGGTCTTCATCTGCCTGGCGCTGGTGGCGGAACTGGCCAGCCTGCACAGCGCGCTGATCGCCGGCGGCCTTTACACCTACTTAGGGGGCCGCGCCCTCTACCTCCCCGCCTACCTCAGCGGCGTGCCCTACCTGCGCACGGGCGTCTGGCTGATTGCCACCAGCGGCCTTGCCGCGATGCTCGCGGGGGTGCTCCTCGCATGAATATTCACCTTTGCGAAAATACTCCGGGGGAGGCCCGTCAGGGCCGGGGGCAGCGCCCCAATTCGGAAAACTTTGCCACCCGCCGCGCTTTAATTGAGTGGAATCAAAGCGCTCCACAGCCTTTCCGGTGCATCCTGCCTGCAGAACAGACAAAGGAGTAACACCAATGGCAACCCATGTACTCTGGCAGGCCGACGTGGCCGATTTCGACGCCTGGCTCACCGTGTTCCGGCAGGACAAGCGCAACCGGCAGGCCGCGGGCATCACCGATCTGAACGTCTGGAGCGATCCGGACCGCAACAACCACGCCGTGGCGCTGTTCGCCATCACCGATCTGGAGAAGGCGCGTGCCTTCTTCACTTCCGAAGAGCTCGCCATGCACCTGGAACGCGACGGGGTCACCAATATCTCGATCAAGATGTTGACCCCCGTTTGAACCTGAGACCACTATCCCCTAGCGCGTGTTCCGCCAAACGGAACCGGGGAGAACAGAGGAAAACCGACCCATGTCCCAATATGACGTCATCGTAATCGGCGCCGGCCCCGGCGGCTATGTCTGCGCCATCCGCTGCGCCCAGCTGGGACTGAAGACAGCTGTTGTCGAGGGGCGCGAGACCCTTGGCGGCACCTGCCTCAATGTGGGCTGCATCCCCTCCAAGGCATTGCTGCATTCAACCCATTTGCTGCATGAGGCAGAGCACAACTTTGCCCACATGGGCCTCAAGGGTAAATCACCGTCGGTCGACTGGGACCAGATGAAGGCCTACAAGGATGAGGTGATCGGCCAGAACACCGGCGGCATTGAATTCCTGTTCAAGAAGAACAAGATCGACTGGATCAAGGGCTGGGCCTCGATCCCCGCGGCGGGCAAGGTGCAGGTCGGCGACGATGTGCATGAGGCCAAGAACATCGTGATCGCCTCCGGCTCGGTGCCCGCCTCCATTCCGGGTGTCGAGATCGACGAGAAGATCGTGGTCTCCTCCACCGGCGCGCTGGAGCTGCCGAAGATCCCGAAGAAACTGACGGTGATCGGCGCCGGCGTGATCGGGTTGGAACTGGGCTCGGTCTACGCCCGCCTCGGCTCCGAGGTGACCGTAGTCGAATACATGGACGCGGTCTGCCCCGGCATGGACAAGGACGTGCAGCGCAGTTTCAAGCGGATCCTGGAAAAGCAGGGTCTCAACATCATTCTGGGTGCCGCGGTGCAGGGGGTGGAGACCACCAAGACCAAGGCCAAGGTCAAATACCAGCCCAAGAAGGGCGGCGGCGAGGTGACACTGGACGCAGACGTGGTGCTGGTTGCAACCGGGCGCAAACCTTATGCCGAAGGGCTGGGGCTGGACACGCTGGGCATCAAGATGACCGAGCGCGGCCAGATCGCCACTGACAGCCGCTGGCGCACCAACATCCCCGGCGTCTATGCCATCGGCGATGTGATAGAAGGCCCGATGCTGGCCCATAAGGCCGAGGATGAGGGCATGGCGGTGGCCAGTGTGATTGCCGGCAAGCATGGCCATGTGAACTATGGTGTTGTTCCGGGCGTCGTCTACACCACGCCGGAGGTCGCCACCGTCGGTGCGACCGAGGACGCGCTGAAGACCGCAGGGCACAAAATCAAAGTCGGCAAGTTCATGTTCATGGGCAATGCGCGGGCCAAGGCGGTCGGCCAGGCAGAGGGTGGTTTTGTCAAAATCATCGCTGATAAGGAAACCGACCGCATCCTGGGTGCCGCCATCATCGGCCCGGCTGCGGGCGACATGATCCACGAACTGTGCGTGGCGATGGAATTCGGCGCCTCCGCCGAAGACGTGGCGCTGACCTGCCATGCGCATCCGACCTATTCCGAGGCGGTGCGCGAGGCCGCACTGGCCTGCGGCGACGGGCCGATCCACAGCTGAGCCTGGCAATTCACCGAACGTAACAAGGGGCAGCTCGCCGCAGCTGCCCTTTTTGCGTTTGGCACGGCTGGCAGTCCGCTCTTTACTGCGCCTCGATTCCACCCCGCAGGAGGCACCGCCATGGCCGTTTCATTGCAAGTCATCTACCCCGTCAGTGACGGCAAAAAATTCGACTATGCCTATTACGCAGACACCCACATGAAGGTCGTGGATCAGCACATCGGGCCGCATCTGCAGTCCATTGTGGTGACCAAGGGGCTGGCGGGCGGGCCGGATGTCCCCGCGCCGTTTTTTGCCATCGCCACGATGACCTTTGCCGATCAGGCGGCCATGGACACCGCGATGCAGGCAGCAGGACCGGCTCTGGACGACATTCCGAATTTCACGGACGTCCAGCCGCAGGTCTTGATAGGCGAAGTTCTCCGCTGAAGCAGCCGGCCCGGCACCCACCGGGCAAAAATTCTTCAAAGAATTTTGCCAAGAAAATTCGAATTTTCTTGGCGCCGGAGAGCGCGGCCGCTTCGGCGGGTCAGGCCCGTTGTTCAGCCTCGCCCGGGTCAAACCCGGCTTCCCGCATCAGATCATCCGACCGGCTTTCTACCCGCATCTCCAGCTGCGCCATAAAGTCGTCGCGGCTGATCCCCGGCTGCATCGGTTCTAGGAACTCCACCACCGCAAGGCCCGGCTTGCGGTAGATTCCGGTGCGCGGCCAGAACACGCCGGCATTGGTGGCGGCCGGGACACAGGGCTGGCTGAGGCCCTCGTACAGCACCGCGGTGCCGATCTTGTAGGGCTTGCGGGCGCCGGGGGCCACGCGGGTGCCTTGGGAATAGATGATCAGCTGGCCCGGCTCGCGGCTTTGCGCGGCGACATCCTTGACCATCTTGGCAATGGCCGCGCCGCGCCGGCCGCGGTTGACCGGCACGCAGCCCAGTCGTTTGGCATAAACCCCGATCACCGGGGTCCACATCAGTTCCCGTTTCATGATGAAACGGGCCGAGGGCACCGCGTTGAAAATGATCAGGATGTCCAGGAAACTTTGATGCTTGGCGGCGACAATCACCTCATCAGAGGGCACCTGGCCACGGGCTTCGGTCTTAATGCCAACCATCCAGCGCGCGGTCCACAGGACCCAGCGCGCATATAACTTACAGGCCGTGCGCGCGCCTTTGGGAGAGACCGCTGCCCAGGGGGCAAACAGCAATCCAAGCACCAGCATTGCCAGATACATCTGCAGCAGAAAGGCAGCTGAACGCAGCCATTGAACCGGGTTTTTCACGACAGTGCTCCCAAACGTTTGGTGGCGGCACGGGTGGTGGCGGCAAAGGCCACCAGCGCGCCCAGTACCGGGATCACCAGCGGCACCAGCCAGCCCCAGCCCTGAAAGCCGAGACCGGTCAGGAAGCCGCCCTCATCCGTGGCTTCCGGCATCAGCCAGACGCCTATCATGCCAAGGGTCACTCCCGCTGCAGCGCCGCTCAAGGCGCGCAGTGTAAAGCGGCGGATAAAGGCCTGGGCGATGTAGCTGTCCAGCGCCCCGACCAGCCGCAGCACCTCGATCACCTGCGCGTTGGCGGCAAGGGCAGCGTTGGCGGCCAGGGTGATCATCGCCGCGGTGGCGCCGCCGATCAGCAGGATGGACACCCAGGCCAGCCTGCGCAGCGCCTGGGCCGCGTCAACCAGCGGCGCGCGCCAGCGGGTGTGGTCATCCAGAACTGCACCCGGCACTTCGGCCTGCAGCCGTAACCGCAACCCTGCGGCGTCATAGCCGGGATCGTCGCCTGTAACTTCGATCAGCTGCGGCAGCGGCAGGCTGCCGACCGGCAGGCTGGAACCGAACCACGGCGCCAGCAGGGCTGCCTGTTCCTCGCCCGACAGCGCGCGGGCGGTCGCCACACCCGGTGTCTGGCGCAGGATTTCCAGTGCCGCCTCGGTCTGTGCCGCGCGCTGCTCTGCCGGGGCGTTGATGCGCAGGGTTGCCGCCCGCGCCAGTTCCGAAGCCCATTGGTCTGCCAGTCGCCCGGAGGCCATCGACAGCGCCAGCGCAAAAACCGCAAGAAAGGCCATCGCGCCGGAGACAAACAATGTCAGATGGGCGGTAAAACCGCTGGGCGGCACCACCCGGTTGGCCTGGGTATCGCCCAGGATCAGTTTGCGCAGTTTGCCCTCGGTCATAGGTCCGCCCCCGCAAGCTGCAATTGCCGGTTGGAGATGCGCAGCACCCGAGCCTGCACCTGGTTCTTGGCGGCCCGGATCAGCGACAGATCATGGGTCGCCACCAGAATGGTCTTGCCCATCCGGTTCAGCTCCAGCAGCAGCTGCAGCAGCCGTTGCGACATTTCCCAGTCCACGTTGCCCGTCGGCTCATCCGCGATAATCACATCCGGCGACAGGATGACCGAGCGGGCCAGCGCCGCCCGCTGCCGTTCGCCGCCCGACAATTCCGGCGGCAGTGCATGGGCGCGCTCGGACAGGCCGACCCAATTCAGCAGCTCGCGCAGGTTGGGTTCCTCATGCGTCAGCTCCCGCCCGGAGACCAGCAGCGGCAGGGCGATGTTCTCGATCACCGGCAAATGGTCCAGGAACCGGCAATCCTGGTGCACAACCCCAACGCGGCGGCGCAGGTGGGCCATCTGGTCACGGTCCAGACCCTTCACATCCATATTAAAGGCCCGCACCCGGCCTGAGGTCGGCATCAGCGCGCCATAGCAGAGCTTCAAAAGCGTTGTCTTGCCGGCGCCGGACGGGCCGGTCAGGAAATGAAAAGAGCCTGGCGCCAGTTGCACTGACACCGCATCCAGCAACTCGCCGCCGCCGTAATTATAGCCCACATTCTCCAGCTCGATCACTGCCGCCCCCTGAACGCGCCTTTTTTGGCTGTTGGCGCCCGGCTGTTTTGCCTCATGGGGACGGCAGTTTCAATGGGGCTCTGTTGCCGGGAAACCCCCGCCGCCACCGGGCTGGGGCAGCTACGGCAATTGACTCTTTCACCGGACCGCCGGGCCGCATATAATCCCTTGAAAAACAACCTGCCGCCTGCTGGCCGGCGGGATGGTGCCGAGGAGAGCATGATGCGCCTGACCTGCCCGAATTGTGCAGCCCAGTACGAAGTTCCCGAGGATGTGATCCCAGACGAAGGCCGGGATGTGCAGTGTTCCAATTGCGGCCAGACCTGGTTTCAGGCAGCTGCGGGGGCTGTTGCAGCACGTGCAGCCGAAGACGACACGCCCGGCGTGCCCGAAATCGAAGCGGCACCTTCGCCAGCGGCAGAAGACATCCCTGAGCCGGACCTGCCGGAGGACGTCCCTGCCGAAACTCCGGACGCCCTCCCGGTCCCTGCCCCGGCGCCACAAGACCTGCCGGAACCCGCAGCCGGACCGCAGGAGAGCAGCGAGGACGAAGATCCGGACAGCCAGCCAGGCGCTGACGAAACCGGGGACGCTGACGAGGAGCCGGCAGCAGCGCCGCAGCGGACCCGTGCCCTGGATCCTGCCTTGTCCGATATCCTGCGCGAAGAAGCCGAGCGCGAAGCCTCATTGCGGGCGGCAGAGGGACACAGCCTGGAAACACAACCTGATCTGGGGCTGGAGGACGCCGCGACACCCGAGGACGAGGCCGCCCGCCGCAGCCGCCAGGCCCGCGACAGGATGGCCCGTATCCGCGGCGAGGACCCGCGCCAGCTGGCCGCTGCTGAAACCGGTTCGCGCAAGGAATTGCTGCCGGATATCGAGGAAATCAATTCGACTTTGCGCTCTGCAGGCAGTGCAGCTCCTGCACCGCGGGCCGCCTCGGAAGAGCCGCCGGTGCAGCGCAAAAGCAGCTTTGCCCGCGGGTTTTCACTGTCGGTGATTGCGGCGCTGGTGCTGGTCATGGTTTATGACAACGCGCCGCTGATCTCGGAAAAACTGCCGCAGGCGGATCCGGCGCTCAGCAGCTATGTCGGTTGGGTGGATCAGGCGCGGTTTTGGCTGGATGGCCAGGTCAGATCTCTGACCAGCGCCCAGTAACGCCACCCCGGCTGCATCCATTGCCCTGAAGTTTCAGACATCCGGTTGCCGCAGGCGGCCGGGTTTCAGAACCTGTCCAGCAGCCGTTGCAGGTAATTGCGCTCCCGCTCGCTGCGTTCACGTTCGCCTGCCCGGCGGCGGATGTCCTCCAGCAGATTCCAGGCGCGGCGGTAGGCATTGCCGTCTCCCACTTTGCCGCCATCATCTACCGATCCGTTGCTGCGGCCCAGCGGGTCCAGACGCTCGCCCTGCGCCGTGGCCGAAGGCTGCCCCTGGCCATTGCGCTGGCCGTCTTCGCGCTGCGCCAGCGCTTCGCCCAGGTTGCGCATGCCTTCGCGCAGCGCTTCCATGGCCTCTGACTGCTGATCAATTGCTTCGGCCATATCACCGCCGCGCAGCGCATCTTCTGCGCCCTCCATCGCCCGGCCGGCCCGGTCCAGCGCTTCGCGGGCGGCATCGCCGGCCTCGCCGTCCAGATAGGGCAACCCTTCCTGCTGGCGCTGCAATTGCCGGCGCAGGGCCTGCTGGCGATCTGCAAGCGAACCGCCCGCGCCCGGCTGCTCGCGGCCATCAGGGCCGGAACCTTCGGGATTGCGGCTGTTGGCACCATCACTGCCCTGCCCGTCCTGGCCGCTGTCGCCGCCCTGATGGCTCTGGCCGCGGCCCAGGCCGCCGTCGCGGCCTTCGTTGCCCTGGCTCTCTCCGCTGCGGGCGCCGGGATTGAACTGTTCCTGCAGGTCACGGAATGCCTGATCCGACAGCCCTTGCTGTTCCCGCAGGGTTTCCCCCAACCCCTCCATCGCCTCCCGGCCCTCGTTGCTGCCTTGCCCCTGCTGGGATCGGGTCATCTGCATATTTTCCATCATTTCCTGAAACTCGCGCAGCGCCTGCTCAGCTTCGGCCATACGGCCTTGCTCCATCAGCTCTTGAATACGGTCCATCATCGCCTGCAGGTCATCCTGGCTGAGGGTCATCATATCCTCGGGCATCTCGCCCGGCTCCATCACCTCGCCATTCGCCTCCGTCTGCCGGCTCAGTTGGCGCATATAGTCCTGGGTCGCCTCGCGCAGTTCCTGCATCAATTGGGCGATTTCCTGATCGCTGGCGCCGTCGCGCATGGCCTGGCTCAGCCGCTCCTGCGCCCGCTGCATCCGCTCCAGCGCGTCGCCCACGTCGCCCTCTTCCAGTTGGATCGCAAGATCCCAAAGCGCCGCAGTGATTTCCGCTTGCTGCGGCTCCGCAAGGCTGCCCTGCACAGTATAGCTTTCCAATCGCCGCAGGATGGTGCGCAGCCGCAGGTAATCGCCATAGTCGCGGAACAGGCCTTCGGGGCGGTGCGACAGGGTGCGCAGGATCTGCGCCACCCGCGGCGCATTGGTGCGCGCCCACAACAAATCCCGGCGCTGTTCGATCACAGCAGCCGCCAGCGGGTCAAAGAAACGGCGGGTGACAAGTTCGGCGCCAAAGCCGGCAGCCGCCGCAGACTGCCCGGCCTCATCCACCGCCGAGAACGTGAACACCACCGGCAGATTGGCCCAAGGGTGCCGGGCAAAATCCTCAATCAGTTTCTCGGTGAACTCCTTGCGCGAACCGGACAGCGGCAGCGGCAGGTCCAGCACCAGCGCCTCACGCGGGTCGGGGTCTGCGGCCAGCCCGTGACGGCGCTCTACTGCAGCCAGGTCCAGTGCAATCCGGACCTGACCCGCGGCGACGCCATAGTCATCGCGGGCCGCAAAGGCCAGCGTCGTATAGCCGTCGTTCTCCAGCTCCGGCTGGCCGGCAACCGCCACTTTGGGTGCATGGTCCGGGATCACCTTCACCTGCCAGCTGCGTCCGCCGGAGCCATCGATTGAGACGGAACCGCTGCGGGTAACGTCGAATTCGATCGCACCGTCCAAGTCCGGCGGCTGTTCTGCGCTTTGTCCTGTGACGCTCTGCGACAGGTTGAGCGCCCCCGCCTCGCCGTAGAACCGCAGGGTGACGCGGCTGCCTTCCGGCAGTTTCAAGATGCCCCCGGCCTGATCGTTCAGATACAGAACCGGCAGGCGGGTATAGGCGGGCGGCTCAGCCCAGCCTTCCCAGGCCGGACCGTTGAGGGCGGCTGTGCCATCCGCTCCCAGCTCCTTGATCGAAACTGCTTGCCAGATCGACCCGAACAGCAGCGCCACCACCAGAAACAGTCCCGCTGCGTATCGCAGCGCGTAAGGATCCGCTGCGGCAACGTTCAGATCCGGTGCAGGCGCCCGCGCCTGTGCCGCGGCCTCAGCCATCCGGCGCTGATGCGCGTTCCAAAGGGCGATCGAGGCGGCGTCCTCTGCCCCGACGGCCTGTGTGTCCAGCATCGCTGAAACCGGCCGCCCCGGCAGGGTTTCGTCCAGACGCGCCAAAGCCTCGTCCTGAGAGGGCCAGCGGAACCCCCAGGCACCCCAGCCTGCGGCAGCTGCGGCAGTCAAAACGATAACGATTGCACCGGCCCAAACCGCAGTTTCCGGCACCAGCAGATGCAGGCCCAGCATCAGCGCCGCCAGCGCCGTCATCAGCACCGAGGCCAGCGGCCAGAAGGCCCGCATCGCGCGTTCGGCCACGAGTCCGGCCTGCGTCAGCAGCACAGGCCAGCGCAGGCGCTTCAGGACCGGATCGGCCTGCCGGTCATCTCGGCGGAACAAGGACATACGGGCCTCACGATCTGATGGCCCGCGCCGGATCGCGTCAGAGCCACTCCGGAATGGTATCTCGGTTTATCATCTCTTCATAGTCCGGCCGCCGGCGAATAACCGCAAATTGATCCCCATGCACAAGCACTTCGGGGATCAAAGGCCGCGAGTTATACTCGCTGGCCATAACCGCGCCATAGGCACCGGCGCTGCGGAAGGAGACCAGATCCCCCGCCGCCAGCGGCGCCAGATCGCGCTGCTTGGCAAAGGTGTCGCCGGTTTCGCAGACCGGGCCGACGATGTCATAGGGCTGGCTCTCAACACCTGGCGCAGGCTCCTGCACTGGCACGATATCGTGATGCGCCTCATACATCGCCGGGCGGATCAAATCATTCATCGCCGCATCCAGGATGAGGAAATCACGGCCCTCGCCCGATTTCACATAGATCACCTTGGAGACCAGCTGGCCTGCATTGCCGGCAATCAGCCGCCCCGGCTCAATCTCGATTTCGCAGCCCAGATGACCCAGCGTCTCCTTGACCATCTTGCCGTATTCCACCGGCAAGGGCGGCGCGGTGTTGGAACGCTCGTAAGGAATGCCCAGACCGCCTCCAAGATCCAGACGGCGGATATCGTGGCCTTCGCCGCGCAGGGCCTCGGTCAGCTCCGCCACCTTTTGGTAGGCCAGCCGGAACGGTTCCAGGTCGGTCAACTGCGAGCCGATATGGACGTCGATCCCCACCACGTCCAGCCCCGGCAGGGCCGCGGCGCGGGCATAGACCTCACGCGCGCGGGCAATCGGGATACCGAATTTGTTCTCGGATTTGCCGGTGGCGATCTTGGCGTGGGTCTTGGCGTCCACATCCGGATTGACCCGGATGGTGATGGGGGCCACAGAGCCCAGCTCCTGCGCCACGGCGCTGATCACTGCCATTTCCGGCTCGGATTCCACATTGAACTGGCGGATGCCGCCGGTGAGCGCGGTGCGGATTTCCTCTGCCGTCTTGCCGACCCCGGAAAACACGATCCGGTCCCCCGGCACGCCCGCTGCCTTGGCCCGCAGGTATTCGCCCTGGCTGACCACATCCATGCCAGCCCCGGCCAGTGCCAATGTCTTGAGAATGGCCTGGTTGGAGGCCGCCTTCATCGCAAAACAGACAAGATGCTCAGTGCCCTCAAGCGCTTCGTCGAACAGCTTGAAATGGCGCAGCAGAGTGGCAGTGGAATAGACATAGAACGGGGTGCCCACCGCCGCGGCGATCTCGGAGATGGGAATGTTTTCGGCGAAAAGCGCGCCGTCGCGGTAGAGAAAATGATCCATGCCTGCGCGTTTAGGGCAAAAGGGGCAGATGGATCAAATGATTCCCCCCATGCCCATTGCCAGAAACAAAGCAGCCCTCCCGCCCGCCGCAGACGCATCAAAGATGCGCCGCTTCCGATTGGGCGTGGCGCCGCGCTGGCGCGCGGCGGGGCCGTCTTGCGCCATTGGCCGGTCAAGAGCCGCAAAGCTGAGGTACCAGAAGCACTTCCCTGCCAGTCGCGCCGTGACCCGGCCAGCGTCACAGGACAAGCCGGCGGAGGATTTGAGTATTTTGAAAAAGATGAAGCGCAGGCCCGCCTCTTCATCTTTTTCAAAATACTCACTGCACAACCGCACCACCGGGATGCAACGCCAAGGTGTTGCGCATCCGGCGCGCGCTTGCCTCACCGCATATAAACCCGCTCTGCCATGATCCTGCTTGATCGCGATCACCGCCGGGCCTGACATCCCCGGCATTATGGAACAAGGCCCTTTGGCTAGGGCACGCAGAGACAACGTACAGCGTGCGGGAGGAACCTCCCGTCCCGCCTCTTGGCGCCGCCGCCACTCCTAACCGCTGAAGTTCAGCGCATCAGATAACGGAACCGACAGCAGCAGACAGCAACCGGACGGGGCGCAAGCCCGGACGGCAGATACTGCATTTCTAAAAAGTATGGGACACCCCGACCCGGCCATAGCCAGACACCGAAACACCGGTTTCGGCAGGTTCGTGTTTTTGCGGCGGATTGGCCGCCGGCGCGCCGGTTTCGCAGGCCGCAAGGCCAAAGAGAGCCAGAAAAACAACGGCAGCTTTCATTGCGATATCCTCAAAGAAAAACCGCCCCGGCAATCTGCGGAGGCGGTTCCGAGGTGGTGTTTCAACAGTGGCGCGTCAAGGGCGCAGGGTTCTAGAACCCCAGAAAGACGCTGACCGGTCCCTTGTGCAGCCCGACAGCGCCGCCCACATGGACGCCGCTGTCACCGACGCCGACACCGGCGTTCAGCGTCGGCTGCACCGGCTCGCCGTCCACGCCGCAGGCGGTGAGAACCGCCAGCCCGAACAAAGCAAAAACCAAATTACGCATGTTCAGCCTCCTTGCTGCTGCCCAGCCCCTGCGGTCTCAGCCCGCCAGGATCTCCGTCCAGCGGGCGACCTGCGCGCGCACTTGCGCGGGCGCGGTGCCGCCATAAGACATGCGCGAGTTTACCGAATTCTCAACGCCAAGCACAGTGAAGATATCCTCGGTGATCTCCGCATGAACGCCCTGCATGTCTGCAAGCGTGAGGTCCGGCAGATCGCAGCCGCGGCTTTCGGCCATGGCCACAAGCGTGCCGGTCACATGATGCGCATCGCGGAACGGCACCTTCAGCACCCGCACCATCCAGTCGGCCAGGTCGGTGGCGGTGGAGAAGCCGGAACCGGCCGCGGCGGCCAGGCTCTCGCGGTTGCCTGTCATGTCCTTGACCATGCCTTCCATCGCCGCCAGCGCCAGCATCCAGTTGTCGGCGGCGTCAAAGACCTGTTCCTTGTCTTCCTGCATGTCCTTGGAATAGGCCAGCGGCAGACCCTTCATCACCATCATCAGCGCAGTGTTGGCGCCAAAGATCCGGCCCACCTTGGCGCGGATCAGCTCTGCCGCATCCGGGTTCTTCTTCTGCGGCATGATCGACGAGCCGGTGGAGAAGCGGTCGCTGAGGGTCACAAAGCGGAACTGGGCGGAAGACCAAATCACCAGCTCTTCGGCAAAACGGGACAGGTGCACGGCGCTGATCGACGCCACGGACAGGAATTCCAGCGCGAAGTCTCTATCGCTGACCGCATCCAGCGAGTTTGCCGCCGGGCGGTCAAAGCCCAGCGCGCTTGCCGTCATTTCGCGGTCGATCGGGAAGGAGGTGCCCGCTAGCGCCGCCGCGCCCAGCGGCGATTCGTTCATCCGCGCCCGCGCATCGCGGACCCGGGACAGATCACGGCCGAACATCTCCACATAGGCCATCATGTGATGGCCCCAGGTCACTGGTTGCGCGGTCTGCAGGTGGGTAAAGCCCGGCATCACCCAATCCGCCCCCGCCTCAGCCTGTGACAGAAGCGCGCGGATCAGCGCCAAGAGACCCGATTCAGCCGCATCCAGCTGATCCCGCACCCAGAGTTTAAAATCGGTCGCCACCTGGTCATTACGGCTGCGGCCCGTATGCAGACGGCCTGCCGGCTCGCCGATAATCTCTTTCAGGCGCGCCTCCACATTCATGTGGATGTCTTCCAGTGCGGTGGAAAACTGGAATGTTCCGCCCTCGATCTCTGACAAAACGGTGAGCAGCCCTTCCCGAATGGCCTCAGCATCATTATCCGTAATAACGCCTGCTGCGGCCAACATTGCCGCATGGGCTCTTGAGCCTGCGATGTCTTGTGCTGCCATCCGCTTGTCGAACCCGATCGAGGCATTGATCGCCTCCATGATCGCGTCGGGACCTGCGGCAAAGCGGCCGCCCCACATCTGGTTCGAGGATTGATCTGTCATGGTGTGGAACCCCGGAGATAATATGCGTCTGTTTCGTCAGCTTTCCCTTTATATGGCCCTGACCTTGGGTGCAAATGCCGCTGTTGCGGCGGATCAGGCGCAGTTGGAGGGTCTGCGCGACGGCTCGCTGAAACGGCTGGTGGTGCATTCCGAGCCGCGGGATGTGTCCGCAACCGCGTTTGAGCTGGCCGACGGCGCGGGCGCCGCCAGCCTGGAAGACTATAAGGGCAAAGTTGTTCTCTTGAACTTCTGGGCCACATGGTGTGCCCCTTGCCGCAAGGAAATGCCGCAGCTTTCTGAGCTGCAGGAGGAGTTCGGCGGCGAAGATTTCGAGGTGCTGACCATTGCCACCGGGCGCAATTCGCCTGCCGGCATCCAGAAGTTCTTTGATGAGAACGGCATCAGCAACCTGCCCCGCCACCAGGACCCAAAACAGGCGCTAGCGCGTGAAATGGCGGTGATCGGCCTGCCGATCACGGTGCTCTTGGACCGTGACGGCAAGGAGGTGGCCCGGCTCTTGGGCGACGCCGAGTGGAATTCAGAAAGCGCCAAGGAGATCGTCAAGGCGATGATCGGTGCGGAGCCTCAGGGCTAACGAAACCATTGCCTGCGCCCCCGCAAGTGCAGTGGGGGGGCAGGCACGTCACTGCACTTGCGGGGGCGCAGGCCCAGATACCTGTCTTCGAGATTGTAGTTCCGCTTCACGTGGCCCTGACGAGGTTTTGCTCTATTGAGGGAACCTAGTTGGACTCCGGAAATATCACGAAGTTTGCGGATTGGTCTCCGAAAACAACTTGGGTCTTTCTCTTATCTTTCTTCCCTTCAGCTTCTGCAGCGCCCCGAAACAAAATTAAAGCCCAGCTTGCTTCTTTGGTTGGAAAGCCGATCCACTCAGCGACTTCTTCGCCGAATTTGCAGCTGGTGAGGCCTTCTCTGTCAGTGGGAATTGCCAAGGTTGCAGGCGTCTGAAAACGGGCCCGGAACCCCTCTCCCTTAATGGTGCACATTGCCGCAACAGGCTTATGCGGGCCGTCGGTCATCTCTGAAGCCCGAAAGATCATATGCTGCGTTGGCGTTCCTCTAGGTGCAGGCCTGTCAGCATTTACAAACGGTGCAGGCTCCAGCGGGGCGGGTTCCGGCAATGGAGCGCAAGCAGCCGAGGCTGCAAGAGATAATGCGCAGGCAACTTTTGGCGCCCGCGTGGAACCGGAAAAAGATACTTTCAACAATCCATCCTTCACCTCTGATTTGAATTTCGGACACCAAATATCCGGCTGCATGGGAAGTCCACCACAAAGCTCTTGCTGCTGTTTCCAATGCCCTGCAGCCCTCGCTCCAGTGCCGCAATGCCTCTCCGCGTGATCCCTGCAGATTTCGTACTACTTGTAATGCGATGGACGTCCCGCTGAGACGCCCGACGATTGGGTGGAGAGTGAAATGAAACCTGTTGTGTTACTGATTGGCAAGCTGCCGCATGTGATCGGCAATGTCGCAGAGGAGCTGGACCATCTGCCGATCCACTGGCTGGGCGCGCATGACCAGCCCGAGGTGGTGCGCCAGCTGGAAACCGAGCCGCGTATCGAATGCGTAATCATGGGCGCGGGCCTGGACGACCAGATCCGCGGCGACCTCATCGGCATCATTGCGGCGCTGCGCCCGGATGTTTGCATCCATCTGAAGGACCGGTCTTCCGGCTCCGAAGGGCTGGTGCCTTTTGTTGAACAAGTGGTGCAGATGCAGGTTCTGGCAAAGCCGCAGCGCGCGGCTGCCACTGTATAATCCAGAAGCGCCGGTGCGCGGATTGCCCGCCCTTTCCTGCCGGCGGAACAGGATCCGCTTGACCCCACGCCACCTTTGACAGGTGCCTGCCCGCCCGCCAGTCTGCCCTGCGGGAGGAGACAATGCCGCTTGAACTGCTGCTGGCCCTGGTTGCGGGCGGGATATCCGCCATTGCGGTGCTGCTGCACCTGACCGGACGGTCCCAGCAGGCCGTGTTGACGGTCGAAAACAGCCGCGCCGCTTGGCTCCGCCAGTTTCCCGCGGATACCATCACACAGGTGACGCCTGCCTCCAGCGGGCAAGCCGCGCTGGTAATAACCAAGGCTGGCACCGGGCTCCTTTGGGCCTTTGGCGCTGACACCGTTGGCCGCCACCTGACCGCAGCTCAAGTCCGCGGGACCGGGACCGGGCTGCGCTTTGAGTTCAACGACTTCGCGGCCCCCGGCCTTTCCCTTTCCCTGTCAGAAGATGAGCGCCGGGAATGGCTGGCGCAGATCGCAACCGCAGCGGAGGCCGTATGAGCGGACAGATATCCTACCCTGACGTGACCCAGCTGGCGGTGCCGTTCTTCATCGCCGCCATTCTGGCCGAACTGCTGTGGATCGCCCTGAAGAAACGCGGCGGGCGGTATGAGACGCGCGATACCGTCACCTCGCTGATCATGGGGGCGGGCAGCGTTGCCGAAGGGCTGCTGCTGGGCTTTGTCGCCTGGGGGTTCCTGATGCTGCTGTGGCAGATCACGCCGCTGGACATGGGCACTTCTCTCTGGGCCGTGCTGGTGTGTTTTGTGCTGGACGATCTGCGCTATTACTGGGTGCACCGCTTGGGCCACCGGGTGCGCTGGGTCTGGGCCAGCCATGTGAACCACCATTCCAGCCAGCATTACAACCTGACCACCGCGCTGCGGCAGACCTGGACCGGCACCTTTACCTTTATGATGGTGGTGAAGGCGCCGATGGTGCTGCTGGGGTTCCACCCGGCGCTGGTGCTGTTTTGCGGCG
Source organism: Leisingera sp. F5 (assembly GCF_001593695.1). Classification (NCBI taxonomy): domain Bacteria; kingdom Pseudomonadati; phylum Pseudomonadota; class Alphaproteobacteria; order Rhodobacterales; family Roseobacteraceae; genus Leisingera; species Leisingera sp. F5. The sequence continues at coordinate 51,309 of NZ_LUKH01000015.1, forward strand.
GGCTGAACCTGATCTATCAGTTCTGGATCCACACCGAGGCCATCAACCGGCTGCCACGCTGGTTCGAGGCGGTGATGAACACCCCCAGCCACCACCGCGCGCATCACGGCCGCAATGCGCGCTATCTGGATTGCAACTATGCCGGTGTGTTCATCATCTGGGACAGGATGTTCGGCACATTTGTTCCCGAGCAGGATCACGACCGCCCCGATTTCGGCCTGGTGCACAACATCGCCAGCTTCAATCCGCTGCGGGTGGCCTTTCATGAATGGGCGGGCATTTTCAAGGACATGGCCCAGCCCGGCCTGACCTGGAAACAGCGGTTGCTTTATGCTCTTGCACCGCCGGGCTACAGCCACGATGGCAGCCGCAGCACCTCAGCCGGGATCAAGGCAGACCACCTCGCACGCCACCCCGAGGACGCGGGCACTCCCGGCTTCGGCAACTAAGGCACAATCACCCTCAACCAGCACATCATTCAAATTCGAACTTTAATTCCGCTTCAACCCTTTTGCGTGAAACTGCCGGGAGCATCATACTGTGTCACAACTTTGCCGGAACAGGGTCCCAGCAGCACATGAACATACCCCTCGACAATGCAGATTTACCTGAAGGCTCTGAAAACCCGCTGAACGCGGCGGTAACCGGCCGCGACCGCTCTACGCTGGACATGGTTGCAGATGCGGTGCGCCACAATCAGACCGTGCTGGCCTATCAGCCCATAATGCAGGCTATGGCGCCGCATGGGGTGGCGTTCTACGAGGGTTACATCCGGGTGCTGGATCCGGCCGGCCGGGTGATTCCCGCCCGCGAATTCATGCATGTGGTCGAGGACAAGGAAATCGGCCGCGAGATGGACTGCCTGGCCCTGCAGCATGGATTGCGGGCGCTGGATAAATACCCGCAGATCCGCTTGTCTGTGAACATGTCGGCCCGCTCCATCGGCTATCAGCGCTGGTCCAAAGTGCTGGACCGGTTCCTGAAACGCGACGCGACGCTGGGGGAACGGCTGGTTCTGGAAATCAGCGAAGCCTCAGCCATGGCGGCGCCGGAACTGGTCACAGACTTCATGGGGCGGATGCAGCAGCACGGGATCGCCTTTGCGCTCGACAATTTCGGCGCCAGCACCACCGCGATCGGACATTTCCGCCAGTTCTTCTTCGACGCGGTCAAGGTCGACGGTCAATTCGTGCGCGGTATTCACGCCAGTCATGACAACCAGTCCGTTGTACGCGCGCTGGTCGGCATCGCCAAGCAATTCGACATGTTCACTGTCGCGGAATCGGTGGAAAGCCAGGAGGATGCGGAATTCCTGGTCGAAAATGGCGTTGATTGCCTGCAAGGCTACCTGTTTGGCGCCCCTTCCGTCTCGCCGCCCTGGATTGAGGACATGAAGCAGCGCCGGGAGGCAAGTTGAGCGCGCCAGCGGAACCGATGCCGCAGATGATCGCGGAAATCAGACTGGCCAAAAGGATCACAGGACGCCCCCTTTGCAGGGCACGGATCTATTAGGGTGCAGTCAGGGACAGGACGCCTGTCTGCCCAGCCAGGCGGCGGCGCCGCGAACCCGCAGCCTTGGTTGGCAGCGTCTTAGCGCGCTGTCCCGATCGCATTCACATCATTGCCTCTGGCTTGATTGCCCCAGGCCTGATTGTCCCTGTCCTGACAGCCCTGCAATTTCTGCATTCTCAAAATCAGGATGGTGATGCCATTTGGGTGACGTTTCGCTGCTTTGCGGAAGGATCTCCGCCGCCTGACGGGAATCCTCTGCTGCAAGGCGTTTCTGACGGTTGACTCTGCTGCCCCCCCTGAGACACCCTGTCAATTGCTGCACGTGCAGCAATAGATTATGTCGGCACCCGAAGGATACGGGAAAGATTCTTGCGCGCTCGATTTCGCATCTGGCACGCAGAGGTCCCCCGGAAGACCTGAATTGATGGCAGAGGACCCAAATCAATGACCAATGTTGTAATCGCATCCGCCGCGCGCACCGCCGTCGGCTCCTTTGGCGGCTCGTTCGCCAGCACCCCTGCCCACGATCTGGGCGCAGCCGTTCTGGAGGCCGTGGTGGAGCGGGCCGGTGTGGACAAATCCGAAGTGTCGGAAACTATTCTCGGCCAGGTCCTGACCGCCGCCCAGGGCCAGAACCCGGCCCGTCAGGCCCATATCAATGCAGGCCTGCCGCAGGAGAGCGCCGCCTGGGGCCTCAACCAGGTTTGCGGCTCGGGTCTGCGCGCGGTTGCACTGGGTGCGCAGCACATCATGCTGGGCGACGCCTCTATTGTGGCCGCCGGCGGCCAAGAAAACATGACCCTCTCCCCCCATGCTGCGCATCTGCGGGCGGGCCAGAAGATGGGTGACATGAAGTACATCGACACCATGATCCGCGATGGTCTGTGGGACGCCTTCAACGGCTACCACATGGGCCAGACCGCCGAGAATGTGGCCGAGCAGTGGCAGATTTCCCGCGAGATGCAGGACGAGTTCGCTGTTGCTTCGCAGAACAAGGCGGAAGCGGCACAGAAAGCCGGCAAGTTCGCAGATGAAATCGCCGCCTTCACTGTCAAGCACCGCAAGGGCGACATCGTGGTTGACCAGGACGAATACATCCGTCACGGCGCCACCATGGAAGCGATGCAAAAACTGCGCCCGGCCTTTACCAAGGACGGGTCTGTCACGGCTGCCAATGCCTCAGGCTTGAACGACGGCGCCGCCGCCACCCTGCTGATGAGCGCGGATGAAGCCGAAAAGCGCGGCATCGAGCCACTGGCCCGCATCGCGTCTTATGCCACTGCAGGCCTGGATCCGTCGATCATGGGCGTCGGCCCGATCTATGCCTCGCGCAAGGCACTGGAAAAGGCCGGCTGGTCGGTGAATGACCTGGACCTGGTTGAAGCCAACGAAGCCTTTGCTGCCCAAGCCTGTGCCGTGAACAAAGACATGGGCTGGGACCCGTCGATTGTGAACGTGAACGGCGGCGCAATTGCCATCGGCCACCCGATCGGCGCCTCGGGCTGCCGGGTGCTGAACACGCTGCTGTTCGAAATGAAACGCCGCGGTGCCAAAAAAGGCCTGGCGACCCTGTGCATCGGCGGCGGCATGGGCGTTGCCTTGTGCGTTGAACGTCCGTAACCGGCACAAAACCGCAAAAAGTGAAGGGCGCCCCTGCGGCGTCCTTTTTCTTTTACAAAACAAGTATATACTATGGGTGCGACAATTTTTTCGCGGCATCGCAGCAAGATCGTCACGCAATATTGTTGCGCCCGCAAAATGAAAACTGTAGCAAGATTACCAAGAGACTAATACTGGAGGATTCTTGAATGGCACGTACTGCACTCGTCACCGGCGGTTCCCGCGGCATCGGCGCAGCAATTTCCCAAGCGCTGAAGGCGCAGGGCTGCAATGTCGCCGCCACTTACGCCGGCAATGACGAAGCCGCGGCAAAATTCACCGACGAAACCGGCATCAAGACCTATAAGTGGAATGTAGGCAGCTACGAAGACAGCGCCGCCGGCATCGCCAAGGTCGAAGAGGATCTGGGCCCGATCGACATCGTGGTCGCAAATGCCGGCATCACCCGCGACGCGCCGTTCCACAAGATGACGCCGCAGCAGTGGCAGGAGGTGATCGACACCAACCTGACCGGCGTGTTCAACACCGTTCACCCGCTCTGGCCTGGCATGCGCGAGCGAAAGTTCGGCCGCGTTATCGTGATCTCCTCGATCAACGGCCAGAAGGGGCAGTTCGCGCAGGTGAACTATGCCGCCACCAAAGCCGGCGATCTGGGCATCGTGAAATCGCTGGCCCAGGAAGGTGCGCGCGCAGGCATCACTGCCAACGCCATCTGCCCCGGCTACATCGCCACCGAGATGGTGATGGCGGTGCCGGAAAAGGTGCGCGAGTCGATCATCGGCCAGATCCCGGCCGGCCGTCTGGGTGAACCGGAAGAGATTGCCCGCTGTGTGGCCTTCCTGGCCTCCGACGACTCGGGCTTTATCAACGGCTCGACCATCTCCGCCAACGGCGCGCAGTTCTTCGTCTGATCGTTCGCTTCAGCGAAAACGGCAAGGGCCGGTCCACTTGGACCGGCCCTTTTCCTATCCCGTAAGTGCCTTATTGAGTTTAAAGCGCGCTTAGGCCCAGCGGGAAACCTTGGGGCGGAGAGCGGGCACAGGCCGCTTGCCGAACAGCCAGGTCCAGGCTTGTTTCAGCACCTGACCGCGTTCGGCATGGGCGCGGGCCATGGCGGACTTCACGGCGGCATCAGCAGAGTATTCCAGCATCTTCGGCCTCCTTTTCGAGTCAGTATCCTTTATCTGCATTCAATATGAGGACGTTCCGTAAAACATACAAACGAGACTTTCCAGAGGTTCAGTTAAGCTGTACTTGTGTGAAATGTCTGACCGCCTGCCCCCCCTCACCGCCCTGCGCGCCTTTGATGCAGCCGCCCGCCACATGTCCTTTGCCAAGGCGGCGGAGGAACTGAACGTGACCCCTGCCGCGTTGTCTTTTCAGATCAAATCTCTGGAGGAGCATCTGGGCCAGCCGCTGTTCCGCCGCTTGAACCGGGCAGTGGAGCTGACCGAGGCCGGAGAGACACTGTCACCGGGGGCAGCCGAGGGCTTCCGCACATTGGGCCAGGCCTGGCAGAACACCCGGCGGCTGCTGGATGAGACCACGCTGACAGTAACCGCCGGACCGGCGCTAACCGCAAAATGGTTGGCACCGCGGCTGTTTGAGTTTGCCCGCACACATCCGGAGATCGAACTGCGGCTGTCGGCCTCGCTCAAAGTGGTGGACCTGCGCCGCGGCGATGTGGATGTGGCGATCCGTTTCGGGGTGTCCGATGACATCGGGCTGGCGTCGTATGGCACCCGGCCCGACTGGCTGACGCCCGTGATGACGCCGGAGCTGTTTGAGCAGTTTCCAACTCCGGAGTCGCTGCAGAGAGCGCCGCTGATCTTTGACGATTCTCTGAGCAAGGTGGCACCGGGCTGCGACTGGCCTGCCTGGTTCCAGGCGGCAGGAGCGGGCTTTAGCCCCGGCAGCGGCACTCATTTTTCCGCCCCCGATCATGCCATCGACGCGGCCTGTGCCGGGTTAGGCGTGGCGCTGGGGCGGCGGCCGCTGATCATCAAGGACGTGCGCGAGGGGCGGCTGGCAGCGCCTTTCAAGATCGCCATCCAGTCAGAAGCGCGGTTCCGCTTCCTGTGCCTGCCGGAAGCCAAGGACCGGCCGCAGATTGCTGCCTTCCGCGACTGGTACTTTGCAGAGATCGAGAAAACTGCACATATGTGGGACGATTTCGAAATCATCCCGATTCAGGACCTGCAGTCCCAATGACAAAGACCCGCGCGACCGCCATTGGCTTCATCGCTGTTTTGCTGTGGGCGCTGCTGGCGCTGCTGACCGTCGGATCGGAGCCAACCCCGCCCTTGCTGCTGAATGCGCTGTGTTTCACCATAGGCGGCACGCTGGGGATGATCTGGACCGCCGCCGCAGGCAAGCTCAAACACCTGCGCCATGTGCCGCTGCGGGTCTATATCTTCGGCACCCTGGGACTGTTCGGCTACCACGCGCTGTACTTCTCGGCGCTGCGGCTTGCACCGGCAGCAGAGGCCGGGCTGATCGCCTATCTGTGGCCCCTGCTGATCGTGCTGTTTTCCGGCCTGTTGCCCGGTGAGAAGCTGAAAGCGGGGCATCTTGCCGGCGCGGCACTGGGGTTTTCCGGGGCGGCGGCCATTATCTCGGGAGGCGGTGAAGGGTTTCAGGCGCAGTATCTGCCCGGCTATGGTCTGGCGCTGCTGTGCGCGCTGACCTGGTCGGGATATTCAGTGCTGTCGCGGCTGGTGGGCGGGGCGCCGACCAGCTCGGTTGCGGTGTTCTGCCTAGCCACCGCCGTGGCCTCCTGGGGGCTGCATTTCGCGCTGGAGGAGACGGTTTGGCCTGCGGGCACGCTGGGCTGGGTTTCAACCCTGCTGCTGGGCCTCGGGCCTGTGGGGCTGGCGTTTTACGTCTGGGACATTGGCGTCAAGCAGGGCGATATTCAGATGCTCGGCACCAGTTCTTATGCGGCGCCTTTGCTGTCGACGCTGATCCTGGTGCTGGCGGGCATCGCGGCGGCCTCATGGGGGCTGGCACTGGCGGCGGCGCTGATTACCGGCGGGGCGCTGATTGCGGCACGGGCCAGTGCCCGCGGCTGACTTGAAATTTGACCATCGCTGACGGCTGGCACAACGAACAGCAATCGCAGAAAATGAAAAGAGGGCCGCCGCGCCGGGCAGGCCCTCCGAACCGTGTTGCCGGGATCCGTCCCGGCGGGAACTCTTCAGGCTACTTCAGCAGCCAACCGCTCAATCTCTTCCTTCAGCTTGAGCTTTTGCTTTTTCATTGATGCGATTTCCAGACCGTCGGTACTGGGCGATCGTTGGGCCTGTTCCACTTCCATGCTCAGATGCTCGTGCTTCTTCTTAAGTTCGGTCAGATGCGAGCTAAGGCTCATGGCAACCCTCCTTCTTTGAGCTAGATGTGTTTGACACCAAGGAGTGGACCACAAGTTTTTACGTCTGTCACGCCGCAGCCGCAGTATTTTTGTCATGAAATTTTCATATCGGCCATGCGCCGCGCATTTTGCCGCAGACGGTGGCGCATTCTGGCAGAATGCCGCTTGCATCATGTTCGCAAAGGTTGAATCCACAGCGCACTGCACCTAAGTTAGCGCCGCTCGGCGTTCCGGCTTATCCCGGCCAGGGCAAGGCCGCCCCGTCGCGCAAAACAGCCTGGATTTGCCGCCGGTAGCTGTCTCCGTCCCGTTCGTGTTTGGCGCCCTCATGCAGAATCAGCGGCGCAAACAGCCGGAAATCCGCCCGGCCGCCTTTGCGCGCGCGCAGGATCACCAGCTCCGCGGCGCGGTCAGCGCGGGGCACCAGCGGCAGCACTTCTATAGAGCCGAGGCAGCCGCTGCAGGCCGCCAGCATATCCGGCAGCCGGTCCGCCCGCTGGATCATATGCAGATAACCTTTGGGTGCCAGACGGCGGGCCGCGGTTGTGATCCAGTCTGCCAGCGGCGTGCCCTCCCCCAGAGCGACCTGCCTGCCGGCATCGCGCGCCGAACTATGGGCACCCGGTTTGTAGTAGGGCGGATTGGCGATCACATGCTGGAACTGGCGCTGTTTCAGCACCTGCGGCAGCGCGGAAAGATCGGCCTCGAACACCTCGACAGCCTGACCATTCTCCGCCGCGTTGCGCCGGGCCAGTTCCGCATAGGGCCGCTGCAGCTCAATCCCCGCCAGATGCAGATCCGGCACCCGCGCCGCAAGGCACAGCAAGGCCTGACCGGCACCGCACCCCAGCTCCAGCACGGCCTCCCCGGCCCTTGCAGGAACCGCTGCCGCCAGAAGCACCGGGTCAACCCCTGCGCGGTAGCCCTTGGCGGGCTGCCACAGCTGCACCCTGCCGCCAAGAAACCCGTTGCAGCTTAGCGCGTCCTCTGCAAATGCGTTCATTGGCCCAGCGGGATTTCATTGTCGCGCATCACCACCAGCGCATCCTCGTAGTCATCCGTTCGCACCATCAGGCGGCGCGGGAAAATTCCGATCCCGCCTTCCAGGATGCTCATATTTACGTCCATTTGAAAGCAGTCTATATCCTCACCCTCAAGAAGGGCGGAGGCAAAGGCCATGATCGTCGGATCGGTGCTGCGCAGAAGCTCTTTCATAGGATTGGATCTAAGGGCAAGGCCCCGGCCTTGTCGAGCCTTGCGAGCGGGAAAGTGATGGACCAAGTGATGACCAGGAAGCCGCATGAAATGCTGGCCGCCACGCTGAGCCAGGAGCTGGATGCTGTGAATGTGCTGATCCGGACCCGGATGGCATCGCAGCATGCGCCGCGTATACCCGAGGTGACGGCGCATCTGGTCGAGGCCGGCGGCAAACGCCTGCGGCCCATGCTGACGCTGGCGGCGGCGAAGATGTGCGGCTACGAGGGCGATCATCACCTGAAATTGGCGGCCACGGTTGAGTTCATCCATACCGCCACCCTGCTGCATGACGATGTGGTGGATGAGAGCGCCCAGCGGCGCGGGCGGCCCACCGCGAACCTGCTCTGGGACAACAAAAGCTCGGTTCTGGTGGGGGATTATCTGTTTGCCCGCAGCTTCCAGCTGATGGTGGAGACCGGCTCCTTGCGGGTGCTGGACATCCTCGCCAATGCATCGGCCACCATTGCCGAGGGCGAGGTGCTGCAGATGACGGCAGCGTCGAACCTGAAGACCGGCGAGGATATTTATCTGCAGGTGGTGCGCGGCAAGACCGCGGCGCTGTTCTCGGCGGCAACTGAAGTGGGCGGCGTGATCGCCGGCGCATCGGAAGCGCAGGTGAAGGCGCTGTTTGACTATGGCGACGCGCTAGGGATTGCCTTTCAGATTGCTGATGACCTTTTGGACTATCAAGGCGACAGCAAGGCCACCGGCAAGAACGTCGGCGACGATTTCCGCGAACGCAAGCTGACCCTGCCGGTGATCAAGGCGGTGGCGCAGGCCACGGATGAAGAGCGCGCGTTCTGGACCCGCACCATCGAGAAGGGCAAGCAGCAGGACGGCGACCTGGAGCAGGCACTGGCGCTGATGGCAAAATACGGCACGTTGGAGGCCACCCGCGCGGATGCAAATACCTGGGCGGCGAAGGCGAGGGCAGCACTTGACGCCCTGCCCGATCACGAGATCCGTACCATGCTGCGCGATCTGGCCGACTATGTGGTTTCGCGGCTGAACTGACCGGGTAAAGGGGGCGCTGCCCCCTCAGCCATTCCGGCCTCACCCCCGGAGGTATTTAGGACCAGAAAGAAGCAGAAGGGCGGCGCCGGGCTCAACGGCGGGCAAGCATCTTTGATGCGCCGGGCCGCGGGCGGGAGTGCCCGTGTTCCGCCGCGCGCGGTGTTTCAGGTCAAAGTCACTGCGCTGCACCACCACTCGGGATGTTCAGCCCCGATCTCATAGGCTGCAAAATGCGCGGCTTTCTTTGAGGGGTAAAGTGCAAAACAGGTGGCACCGGAGCCGGACATGCGGGCCAGCAGCGCGTTGCGGGAGCTGCGCAGATCCGAGAGCACGCGTTCGATTTCGGGCGCTACGCTGATGGCGGGCGCTTCCAGGTCATTGCGCTGTTCTCCAAGCCACGCGGCGCAGTCCGCGGCGGAGGCGAAAGCCGGAATGTCCTGCGGCAGCGGCGGATTGTTGCGGGAGGCAAGTTCGCAAAACACCACCCCGGTCGGAACATGTGCGCCGGGATTAACCAGCAGCGCGTGCAGCTCTGGCAGGTCCACCGGCGTCACTTGTTCGCCGATCCCCTCCATCCGGGCCGCGCGGGCGGCCATGCAGACCGGCACATCGGCGCCAAGCGACAGCGGCAATTCATCGGGAAAACCGCAACCCTGCCTGGAAAGTGCCCGCAGAACCGCAGCGGCGTCTGACGAACCGCCCCCGATGCCCGCGCCATGGGGCAGATGCTTGTTGAGGCTGATCCGGCCGGTCCAGCCAGCCCCTGCAGCGGCTTTCCAAACCAGGTTGCGCTCATCCGCAGGCACGCCGCCCGCAAACAGGCCGGAGACCTCCAGCGCCAGCTCAGGTCCGGGATCAAGCTGCAGCAGATCCCCCGTATCGGCAAAGACCACCAGCGAATCCAGCAAGTGATAGCCGTCGGCGCGGCGGCCGGTCACATGCAGGGTCAGGTTGATCTTGGCAGGTGCAAAGACCTCAGCCGCCATTGGCGACCTTCAGCGGCTGGGCGCCTTCCTCGGCGAGCACGGCGTCCAGGCCCACTTCCAGCTTGCGGCGGATGCGCTCGGGGTCGGCTTCGCCATCAGTGTCTTCCGGGTCGATGAAGGAAAGCGCCCGCTTCCACTGGAACTCTGCCTCACGCGCCCGGCCCACGGCCCAGTAGACGTCGCCCAGGTGGTCGTTGACCACCGGGTCCACCGGCATCAGTTCCACCGCACGTTCCATATGGGCGACGGCATCGTCAAACTGGCCCATGCGGTAGAGCACCCAGCCCAGGCTGTCGACGATGAAGCCGGAATCAGGGCGTGCCGCGACGGCGCGTTCGATCATGTCCAGCGCTTCGTCCAGCTTGCTGCTTTTTTCGACAAGCGAATAGCCCAGGTAGTTCAGCACCTGCGGCCGGTTCGGGTCCAGCTCCAGCGAGGCGCGGAAATCGGCCTCGGCCTGGTCCCATTGATCCAGCCGTTCATGGCAGATTCCGCGGGCATAATAGAGGAACCAGCGAGTGCCAGAGTCTTCGGATGTGTTGGCCAGCGCCTTGTCATAGGCTCCGGCAGCACCCGCGTAGTCTTCCTGCTGGCGCAGCAGATCGCCAAGGCTGACATAGACGCTGGGTTGCTCCGGAAAGTCCCGCGCCAGCTGTTCCAGAACTTCGATTGCTGCGTCCGGTTTGGCGGCGCGGCGCAGGGCCTCGGCGCGGCCCATTTCAGCGGCGTGATAATCGGGATGGCCGTTGGGCACCTGCTTGTAGGTCGCAACGGACAACTCGTAGCGACCAAGCTGGTCCAGAAGGCCTGCGCTGAGCAGGATTGCGTCAACATGATCGGGGCGCAGCGAGGCCGCCATGCGGGCATACATCAGCACATAGTCGTTGGCCGTATCGCCGTTCAGTGCCGCGCCGAGAGTATAAAACACCTCGGCGATGCCCTCCTGCGGGCTGGGAGCGATGGTATAGGCCAATGTCTCGCCGGCGGCGAGCTGTACATCCATGGCTTCCAGCCCGGGATCCAGGCGGCTGCCAAAGGCTGCTTTCAGCGCCTCGCGAGCATCCTCGTTGCGGCCCAGCTGCGACAGGATCTGCACTCGTGCAACTGCCGCCCGGCGGCTGAGGGTCGCCAGGCGTCCATCCTCGGCGGTAAACAACGCCTCGGCGCCGCCATAGTCGCCAGCCGAGGCCAGTGCCAGCGCCCGGTGATAGAGCACGAAGGGCTGCAGGCTGCCATCTTCGGCCAGCCGCTCAAAAGTCTTAAGCGCGCTGGACACTGACCCTGTGCCGATATGCGCCCAGCCTTCCAAAAGCCCGTCCACCAGCGGGTGGATCGCTTCCTGTTCGGCGTCGCGGTCCAGAATTGCCTGGAAATCGCCCTCTGCCGCATGGCCGCCCGCAATAATGATATTGGCCACCTGGCTGCGGGCACCGCCCTGCAGCAGCCGTTCAGCAACCGGCACTGCCAGTTCGGCCTTCCCCATGGCGAGCTGCGCAAAGACCACGTTTTCCATCAGCAGCGGGTTTTGCGGATCCCGCGCCAGCGCCTGGGTGTAATAAAGTGCTGCAGCGGCAAAATCGCTGTCATAGGTTGCGGCCCGCCCGGCCAGATATGAGCCAGCCAGCCCTTCCGCCTGCGCGGCAGGCACGGCGGCGGCCACCAGGGCCGCACTTGTCAGGGTGCGAAGAATGGATACGGGCACGCGGGACCCCCTTACGATTTACTGCTCTTTGCTCTTGTAAGAAAGCGTAGTGCGGTGCCCGTCAACACGCAATGGGGCGGCCCGAGGGCCGCCCCATAAATTCCGGCGAATCCGTGCCGAAAACTGAAATTCCGATCACATGTTCGGGTAGTTCGGCCCGTCGCCGCCCTGCGGCGTGGTCCAAGTGATGTTCTGGGACGGGTCCTTGATGTCGCAGGTCTTGCAGTGGACGCAGTTCTGGAAGTTGATCACGAACTCCGGCTGGCCGTCTTTCTCCACCACTTCATAGACGCCGGCCGGGCAGTAGCGCTGCGCCGGTTCCGCGAATTTCGGCAGGTTGACCGCAATCGGAGTGTCGGCGTTGCCAAGCTGCAGGTGGCAGGGCTGGCTTTCCTCGTGGTTGGTCATCGCAAAAGACACGTTGGTCAGACGGTCGAAGGACAGCACGCCATCGGGTTTCGGGTAGTCGATGGGCTTGTGCTTGGAGGCTTCCTCGGTCGCCTCGGCGTCGTTTTTGCCGTGGCTCAGCGTGCCGAAGAAAGAGAAACCAAAGAGGTTGTTGGTCCACATGTCCAATCCGCCAAAGGCCAGCGACGCGGTGAGGCCCCATTTGGACCACATCGGCTTCACGTTGCGGACCATCTTGAGGTCCTTGCCGATGGCGCCGTCGCGCACGTCGGCTTCATAGGCGGTCAGCTCGTCGCCGGAACGCTCTGCCTTGATCGCGTCATAGGCGGCTTCGGCTGCGGCCTTGCCGGACAGCATCGCGTTGTGGTTGCCCTTGATGCGCGGCACGTTGACCATGCCGGCCGAACAGCCCAGCAGTGCCACGCCCGGGGCCACCAGTTTCGGCATCGACTGATAGCCGCCTTCGGTGATGGCACGGGCGCCATAGGCCACGCGCTTGCCGCCTTCCAGCAGCTGGGCCACCACCGGGTGGTGTTTGAAACGCTGGAATTCCATGTAGGGGAACAGGTGCGGATTCTTGTAGTTCAGGTGCACCACAAAGCCCACGTAGACCTGGTTGTTATCCAGGTGGTAGATGAACGACCCGCCGCCCGCGTTGGAGCCCAGCGGCCAGCCCATGGTGTGGGTAACGGTGCCTTCCTTGTGCTTGGCCGGATCGATCTCCCAGATCTCTTTCATGCCGACGCCGTATTTCTGCACGTCCTTGCCGGCGGCCAGATCGTATTTGTTGATCACTTCCTTGGCCAAGGAGCCGCGCACGCCTTCGGAGATGAAGACATATTTGCCGTGCAGCTCCATGCCCGGTTCATATGACGGGCCGGGGGTGCCGTCAGGGTTCTTGCCGAACTCGCCCGCGACAACGCCTTTCACTTCGCCGTTTTCGCCATAGACCAGTTCCGAACAGGCCATGCCCGGAAAGATCTCAATGCCCAGTTCCTCGGCCTGTTCCGCCATCCAGCGGCAGACATTGCCCATCGAGACGATGTAGTTGCCGTGGTTGTTCATCAGCGGCGGCATGGGGAAGTTGGGGATGCGGACATGGCCGGCTTCGCCCAGCATCAGGAAGTTGTCTTCCTTCACTTCGACGTTCAGCGGCGCGCCTTTTTCCTTCCAGTCGGGGATCAGCGCATTCAGGCCGCTTGGGTCCAGCACCGCACCCGACAGAATGTGCGCGCCCACTTCCGAGCCTTTTTCCAGGACCACGACCTCAAGGTCAGCGTCCAGCTGTTTCAGGCGGATGGCCGCAGACAGGCCGGCAGGGCCGGCCCCGACGATCACTACGTCGTATTCCATCGCTTCGCGTTCAATCTCGGCCATTTTGCGGCGCTCCTTGGCTTTTGTTCGCTACCGGCCACACAATGGTGCGTGGGCGCAATATTATTTCGCGGTTGCTTAGCGTTTGGCGGACCTGCCGGTCAATCCAAACTCCGCGTCAAACACCTGTAAAACAGGCAACTGAGACAAAAAGTGCGTCCAATTTCGTCATTCAAGGATCATTTTCCGCCGCGGTCTCTGTCTCGGGCCGGTCTCCCATCAGATATCTGGGGCCCTGCCCCTTCTGTGAGGCCTGATCTTGCGGGTTGTAAAGTTTGCAATTCGGAAGCGACAGACAGCCGCAGCCTATGCAGCCATCCAGATTGTCGCGCAGTCGCACCAAAGTTTCAATTCGCTGGTCCAAATGGCTGCGGAAGCTTTCCGAGATGCAGGCCCAGTCGTCCTTGGTGGGGGTGCGGCTGCCCGGCAGGCTTTTCAGGAACCCGCGGATCTCCGGCAAGGAAAAGCCGAACTGCTGGGCAATCATGATGAAACTCATCCGCCGGATGTCAGCGCGGTGGAACCGCCGCTGGCCGCCGGCATTGCGCCAGGGTTCCACCAGGCCTTGCGCCTCGTAGTAACGGATCGCGGACACGGCGAGCCCGGTGCGGTCGGCCAGATAACCGATGGAGATTCCGGCGGAGGAAGGCATGGTATTTTCCTTGAAGAATTCTCTTGAGCTAAAGTTAGGTTTAGGAATTACGGTGAGTCGTATCAACAGATTTGCTCAAGCGACAAGGAGATTTCCAATGAGCGCAGTTCTTGAACATGCAAACGTCACCGTCGCCGACCCCAATGCCACTGCAAAATGGATGAAAGAGGTTTTCGGCTGGCATGTGCGCTGGGAAGGGGACGCCAAGAATGGCGGTTACACCGTGCATACCGGCGGTGAGACCAGCTATCTTGCGCTTTACACGCCGCGCACGCCCGCGGGCAAAGCGCCGGAAAGCTATGGCATCGTTGGCGGGCTGAACCATCTGGCGGTGATCGTCGAGGATCTGGACGCAACCGAGGCCGCGGTAAAGGCTGCTGGCTTCACACCGATGAACCACGGCGACTATGAACCGGGCCGCCGTTTCTACTTTCACGACGAGAACGGCATCGAATACGAGGCAGTGCAATATGATTGATATTCTATGGCAAGCGGGGCTGCCGAGGCTGCCCCTGCGCGGCATTTTTTCGCGCAATCCTGTGGAAAACTCCGCCAATCCGCCTGCTTAGGCGGAATTGCATGCCGGTAAGCCCTGCGCGCACTTGAAATCGGGTGCAGGATTGGGTCAGGTAATTGTCAACCGGACCGGAGGCCCCGCGGCTCATGCTGCGGGGCTGCGGTTTTCATACTGACAAGAAAAACCATAATAGCGACCTGGACCAATCTGATGGAAAAGATCCCGATGACCCCTGCGGGTCACGCCGCGCTGGAAAGCGAACTGAAGAACCTGAAATCCGTCGAACGGCCGGCGATCATTCAGGCAATTGCCGAAGCCCGCGAGCTAGGCGATCTGTCGGAGAACGCCGAGTACCATTCGGCGCGTGAAAAGCAGTCCTTTATCGAGGGCCGCGTCAAGGAGCTGGAAGGCCTCCTGTCGCTGGCTGATGTAATCAATCCGGCCAAATTGTCCGGCGCGATCAAGTTCGGTGCCAAAGTGACCGTGGTGGACGAGGACACCGACGAAGAAAAGACCTGGCAAATCGTTGGCGAGCATGAGGCCAACATCGAGGCGGGCTTGCTGAATATCAAATCCCCCATCGCGCGCGCCTTGATCGGCAAGGACGAAGGCGACAGTGTGGAAGTGCGCACCCCCGGCGGTGAGCGTGCTTATGAGATCCTCAAGATCGTCTATTCCTGATCCGCAAAACAGCGAGTGTTCATGACAGGCTCCAGCAGCAGTCCCGGATCCAATCCGAACCCCGCCGGCAACCGCCCGCTGCGGCGCCTTGACGGACCTGCGGGCAATGGGCTGGGCGGTGCCGAGCTGGCAGCCATTGCCTTGGGCGCTCTGTGGCTTCTGGCGGCGGTCGGGTTCTTTGTCTTTACGCCGCAGGGTTCCGGGCTGTCGCAATGGGCCGACCTGATCACCGGCGTTCTGGCTCTGGTGCTGCCGCTGGCGATGCTGTGGGTTGCGGCCTCTGCCGCGCGCTCGGCCCGGGTGATGCGCGAGGAGAGCGAGCAGCTGCAGGCGGCGATTGACGGGCTGCGCCAGACCTATCTCTCTCAGGCCCAGCAGCATGCCGCAGTGGCCGAGCCGTCGATGGCCAAACGGCTGGAAGAAATCGCCGAGGCCACCCGCAAGACGGAAACGGCTCTGGCCACCTTCCACACCAGCCGCCGCAATCCGGTGCGCCCGGCAATCCCCGCCGAAGCGGCCGAGCTGGCGGCTGCCGAGCAAGGATCGCTGGCTTTGGGCACCCAGGCCGAGGATGCCGCGCCGCCGCTGCCAGCCGAACATTTCATCCGGGCGCTGAATTTCCCGGAAACGGCGGAGGATCAGGACGGTTTCGCCGCCCTGCGCGCGGCCCTGCAGGACCGCAAGGCCGCCCAGGTGATCCAGGCTGCACAGGATGTGCTGACCTTGCTCAGCCAGGACGGCATCTATATGGACGATCTGCGCCCTGATATGGCCCGCCCTGAGATCTGGCGCCAGTTTGCCCAAGGTACGCGCGGCCGGGCCGTGGCCCCCCTTGGCGGCGTGCGCGACCGCACCTCGCTGGCGCTGACAGCAGCACGGATGAAGCAGGATCCGATTTTCCGCGATGCCGCGCATCATTTTCTGCGCCGCTTTGATCAGATGTTCGCGGAATTTGAGGCTGAAGCGACTGACGGCGAGATTTCCGCCCTTGGAAACACCCGCACCGCCCGCGCCTTCATGCTGCTGGGCCGGGTGGCCGGAACCTTCGATTGAGGGGGCGGCCCTTCGGGCCGCTGCCTGCGGCGCGAATATTTTCTCAAAGATGAATAGTCAGCGCCTCCGCGCCGCGCGTCAGCGCGGCGCCAAGCCCAACGGCGGGCAAGCATCTGCGATGCGCCGGGCCACGGGCGGGAGCGCCCCGTTCACATGGCAAAGCTGCTGTAAGGAATGAAGCGCACAGGATCGCCGGGATTGATCTCTGCGGCGCCGTCGCCAAGCTCCACCAGCCCTTCAGCCCAGCTTAGACTGCTGATGCGGCCGGAGCCTTCGGATTTGAACACCTCCGCGCGGCCGTCCCGTACACGTGCCCGCAGGTATTCGCGGCGGCCCGGCTTCTTGCGTTTTTGAAAGGCGGCAGGCACGGCGAACCCCTGCGGCTCCTGCCAGCCTGCGCCCGCCATAAGGCCCATCGCGGGTCGGGCAAAAATCAGCGTGCAGACCAATGCAGCCACCGGGTTGCCTGGCAACCCGAAGACCGGCGTGCCCTGCCACATGCCCAGCGCCAGCGGGCGGCCCGGCTTCAGCGCAATGCGCCATTCCTGCATCGCGCCCGCCTCGCGCAAGAGCGCCGACATGTGATCCTCATCCCCGGCAGAGGCGCCGCCGGAGGTCAGAATCATATCCGTTTGCGCGGCGGCGCCGTCCAGATGCGCCCGCAAGGCCTCTCGGTCATCCGCGGCCTTGCCCAGATCAACCGGTACAAATCCCAGCTGGCGGATCAGCGCCAGCAGCATCGGTCGATTGGCATCAAAAATCTGCCCCTTACCTGCGGGTTCTCCTGCCTCGACCAGCTCGTCACCGGTGGAGAGCACACCGACCCGCAACGGCAGCCGCACAGTGAGTTCCGCCAGCCCGGTAGCGGAGGCCAGCGCCAGATCGGCGGGTGCTATGACCCGGCCTGCGGGCAGGATGCCGTCTCCCGCGCAAACATCCTCACCAGCCTTGCGGGTATTTGCCCCCTGTTTCAGCGGACCGTTGAAGGCGATCCGGGCGCCGTCGGTGTTCACGTCTTCCTCAAGGATCACCGTATCCACACCGTCCGGCAACGCGGCGCCGGTCAAAACGCGGATGGCGCTGCCTGCGGGCACTGTACCGCCGTATGGAACACCGGCTGCGGCACGTCCCAGCATGAGCGGCAGCACATGCGGTCCTTCACCCTTACTGCCGGCAAAACCGTAGCCATCCACCGCTGTATTGGGCAGTGGCGGGTTGGAGCGTTTGGCCATCGCATTCTTTGCCAGCACCCGGCCAAGAGCGTCTGCCAGCGGCAGGGTTTCCGCCCCGGTGACCGGCCCCAGCCTGTCCCTGAGCAGCGCCAGCGCGTCATCGACCGGAGTCCAGTCCGCGCCCGCAGGCAGGGCAAAGCAATCATTGCTGAGCGGTGGCGGTGCCAGCGGACCCGCCTTATCCATGGCCAGCGCGTTTAAGCGGTCTTCGTATCCGGTGCCCAATATCCAAGCTTCCTCTTGCGCTTCCTCAGGTACTGCAGCCAGCATTGCTGCAAGCTCCTCTGCCGGCAGACGGCTGAGCGCTTGCGACAACAGCCGCATCTGCACCCGGTCGCGGATTTCTTCCCGGCCGGCAGCAGCCATCTCAGCCTTTACGGCGGGCTCGATCAACCCTGGCCAAATTTCCGCGAACACAATTTGCGCGTTCGCAATGTTCTCGAAGGGCCAGACAGCGGCCCCGTGACGGAGGCGCAATCGCTGCAGAACCGGCAGCCCCATGAGGGTCTGGCTGCCAACTGTCGGGTTGAAAAACAGCTGAAAACAGGAGGAGGCCGCCTTGGCCGCCAAATCCGCGCTGCGCCGTTCTGCCACATCCTTATAGACTATGCCGGACTTGCGGTAGGGAATATCTGGCCAGCGCGCCTCATCCGGCTTACCCCAGAACGGACCAGGGCCGGCAAACAGCCGGTTCATTGCGGAGGCGACTTCGAACCGGTTGTTCGTTCCGTCCTCAGAGTCTGAGATCCGTTCACCCAGCCACTGCCAAAGGGCAAAGGGGTCATCCGAACCGGTAACCCGGCGCGCAAATCCACGCGGGTAGCCGAAGGGAAAGTCAAACGCAGCCAGTACCCGCCGCCCCGCGGCCTGCTCCTCATCAAGGAAGCTGCTGATCCAAGCCTCTGCCTCCTGCCGGCTGCGGCAATAAACTTGCCTTTCCGCAGTTCCTTCACGTGCCGCCCCCAACCAAATCGCGTCTTTGCTTTGGCGCCGGGGCTTGCGCTTGGCGGCCGACCAGTCGACGGCGAGAAAGGTATCAAAGCGGCTCACATCCCCAATTCCGACTGGATGAAGTCTGCGATTGCCGCTGTAGCGTTCAGATCGAACACCGGGCGGTCCAAATGCAGCGAAACGTCGCTGGCCACGGCCCGGATGGTTCGGTCGTCCGGAGCAATCAGCGGCTGGCCTGCGGAGGTTCTGTAGGCTTCGATCTTGGGGTGGGCCTCGCGCTTGAAGCCTTCGACCAGCACCAGATCCACGGGACGCAGCCGCGCCAGTAGTTCGGTGAAGGATGGCTCGCCTGCCCCGCGCAGTTCCTGCATGATCGCCACCCTGTTCGGCGAGGCCAGCACCACCTCCGCCGCGCCGGCCTGCCGGTGCCGGTAGCTGTCGGTGCCGGGCTGGTCCACGTCCGTTGCGTGGTGGGCGTGCTTCAGCGTCGAAACCGTCAGCCCGCGCGTGCAGAATTCCGCCACCAACCGTTCCATCAGCCCGGTCTTGCCGTTGTTCTTCCAGCCGGTGACGCCATAGATCTTCATGCCAGCAGCGCCTCGGCCATGGCCAGGTCCTCTGGCGTGTTGATGTTGAAGAACGGGTCATAGGGATCAGCCTCGAACAGCGCCTCGCGGCCGCCATGCTGGTCGGTCCACATGACCACCTTGCGCAAGCCCCCCTGTAGTGCCGCACGCAGGTCATCGCGCAGGGCAACGGGCCAGAGGCCGAAGGCCGGGTGCCGGTTCACGCGTTTGCCGCCGCCGGATTTCAGCGCTTCGTCGCCGGTGCGCGGGGTAGTGGCGAGCACCAGCGGCTGTTCCATGCCCGCTGCTGCTGCGGTCAGGCGGGCGGCCAGATCCTGCGGGAAGAAGGGCGTGTCTGCGGCGGCGGTGACGATGGAGTCCGCGCCCTGCTCCGCCGCCCAGTCGAGGCCCGCCAGGACACCTGCCAGAGGGCCGGCAAAGCCCGCGATCGAGTCGGCAATAACCGGCAGGCCCAGATCGGCAAACCGCTCCGGATCGCCATTGGCATTGAGTGCAAGGCTGGAAACCTGCGGCGACAGCCGATCCACGACGCGGGACAACAGACTCTGGCCGCCGACCTGCAGCCGCCCCTTGTCGCCGCCACCCATCCGGGTGGCAAGGCCGCCTGCGAGGATTACGCCCAATGGCTTCTGTTCTGTCATGCCTTCTCCTCCAGCGGCGGAAAACACGTGTTTTCCGGGCCGGATTTCACGTGAAATCCGGTTACCCCTCCGCGCTCTTCCGCCTGTGTTTCTTCTCTTCCTGCGGCGCGTCCTTCGGATCCATGTCCCGCAGCAGCCGCTCCTCGCCCGAGAGACAAATGAACCGCTGGCCGCGCATGCGGCCGATGAGGGTCAAACCCACTTCGCGTGCAATCTCAACACCCCAGGCGGTGAAGCCGGAGCGGGACGCCAGCACCGGAATGCCCATCATCGCGGTCTTGATCACCATCTCAGAGGTCAGCCGTCCGGTAGTATAAAGGATCTTGTCCGCGGCCTCTGCCCGCTCCGACAGCATCCAGCCCGCGATCTTGTCCACTGCGTTGTGGCGGCCGACGTCCTCCATATAGACCAGCGGACGGTCCTGCTGGCAGAGCACGGTCCCGTGAATGGCGCCGGCCTCAAGGTACAGCGAAGGCGTGCGGTTGATCTTGTGCGCCAGCGTGTAGAGCCAGGAGGTCTTCACCTGCACCTCAGGCAGGCGCACGTCCTCCAGCCCCTCCATCATGTCGCCAAAGACGGTGCCGACCGCGCAGCCGGAGGTGCGGGTCTTTTTCTTCAGCTTTTCCTCGTGGCTGGTTTCCACCGCGGTGCGGACCACCACGGTTTCCAGATCCTCGTCATAGTCGACGCGGGTGATCTCGTCCCCGTCCTGCAGCATCCGCTGATTGCGCAGGAATCCAAGTGCCAGGTATTCCGGGTAGTCGCCTATGGTCATGGCGGTGACAATTTCCTGGGAGTTCAGGAAGATGGTCAGCGGGCGCTCCTCGACCACTGAGATGTCGCTGGCTTCGCCGTTCTGATCAACACCAGTGACGGCGCGGGTCAGCCGCGGGTCGGCGACACCGGGCGCGATCAGATATTCTGACGTGATATCCATACTCACCAATTGCATTCCTTCTGCCACCGCCGTAGGCCGGTTGCACGCAATCTAGGACGCGCAGATGGCAATCACCACCACCAAATCGGCCTTCTGGAAGGGGTTTCGCGACAGCGCCCCCTTCATCTTCATGGCCTCGCCCTTCGGGTTCCTGTTCGGGGTGCTGGCGGCAGAGGCCGGGCTGATCATGCCCGAAGCCTTTGCGTTTTCATTGGCGGTCTTTGCCGGCGCCGCCCAGTTCACCGCGCTGCAACTGATGCAGGAAAACGCGCCGCTGATCATCATCCTGATTTCGGCCCTGGCGGTGAACCTGCGGATGGCGATGTATTCGGCGTCGCTGACGCCTTACTTGGGTGATGCGCCGATGTGGCAGCGCGCACTGGCGGCCTATTTCATGGTGGATCAGTCTTATGCGCTGTCGATTGTTCAGTTTGAGACCAAGCCGGAGATGACCGTGCCACAGCGGATGGCCTATTTCTTTGGCACCAACGGCATCGTCGCACCCGCCTGGGTGATTGCCACCGCATTGGGCGCGCTGGTCGGCACCCGCATTCCCGAAAGCTGGGGTGTTGATTTTGTGCTGCCGCTGGCGTTTCTGGCGATGATCGGGCCGATGCTGCGCACGCCTGCGCATATCGCTGCCTGTTTCGTCGCGGTGGCGACCTCGCTGCCCGCTGCTGCCCTGCCGTTTAATCTGGGGCTGATCGTGGCCGGGATTGCGGGCATGATAGCAGGCGCCCAGGCCGAGCTGTGGCTGGAACGGCAGAAATCCAAGACGGAGGCCGCGAAATGAACAGCATCCCCGCCCCGCTTCTGTGGACCGTGATCATCGGGCTGGCGCTTGGCAGCTATGCGCTGCGGTTTGCCTTCATCGGCTTTATGGGCGGCAAGCCGATTGCACCCTGGCTGATGCGCCATCTGCGCTATACGGCGGTGGCGATCATCCCGGCGCTGGTTGCACCGCTAGCTGTCTGGCCTGCGCCCACGGGCGGCGAGCCCAGCCTGGTGCATTTTGCAGCCGCTGCCGCGACTTTTGCCGTCGGATACCTGACAAGAAATGTGCTTTGGGGCCTGGGCACCGGCGGGCTGTCGCTGCTGCTGTTGTACCTCGCCGCCTAGTGTTCACCCGGCGCTTTCGGCTTTTTCCGGGCGGAAGGCTTACTCAGCAGCGCTCAGCGCGGCGTCGCCTTTGGCAAGGCCTGCCTGCAGATCGGCGCTGTCGTTCTCATAGTAACGGTCAGTCACCACACCCGGTAGCTGGCCGAACTGCGCTGACAGTTTTTCCGGATAGAAAGTGCGGTTCAGGCTTTCGAACCCGGGGATCTGCTGCAGGATGCCGATGGTGGCCTGGGCGCAATAGGCGCCCGGCACGCGGCCGTTGGTCACCGCCAGCTGATAGGCTTTCTGGGCCTGCTCGGGCGTCACCTCGACCCGCTGCACCACCACATGGAACGTGCTGCGGGCATGGGCGCCGCGATAGGCCTTTT
Source organism: Leisingera sp. F5 (assembly GCF_001593695.1). Taxonomy (NCBI): domain Bacteria; kingdom Pseudomonadati; phylum Pseudomonadota; class Alphaproteobacteria; order Rhodobacterales; family Roseobacteraceae; genus Leisingera; species Leisingera sp. F5. Next base: position 73,290 of record NZ_LUKH01000015.1, read on the forward strand.
CCACCGCAGGCGTGATGCCATAAAGAACGTCGTTCCGTTCCGGCACTATGGCGGCATAGAACGAGCCTGCCGGATCAAAGATCACCCGCTCTGACGCGTTGATCATCAGCGACGCGTGGCCGCCCCGGCCGGTGCGGTTATTGATCATCGTGTACAGGGTCAGCGTCGCCGGGCCGGGCTGGCGGTAGGCCACCCGCGCCAGTGTGTCAGCATCCGCATTGGGTTGCTGAGGCGCCGCGCAGCCCGCAAGCGCGAGCAGAACCGCGCCAAGGCACAGCAGATTACGCAAGGCGCGCGCTCCTTGGACTGGGATCAGGTGGCGAAAACCGCCAGAAACAGCGCGAAGACGATCAGAGCAATGCAGGAGCGGGTGATAAAGGTCAGAAAGCCGGTATAGACTTTTTCCTGAACCGCGGTGTCCATGGTGCCGTGCTGATGTTCAGCCATGTGAGTTATCCCTCAATTCACGTGCGTTTTCACGGTGATTACTGGATTTGCCGCCCTCTGTCACCACGTCTTTCGGGCGCATCTGTCAGAAAGACGCGGTGTGTTCCTCAGCATCGCCAGCAAACCTGGCTCCGACCGGGCCGGCTCCGGAGCTGAATCGAATCGCCCGGCGCCCGGTCCGTAGCTTACTCTTGCTCCAGATCCGACGCGAGCCGGAAGCCGATCCGGTTGGCCGGGGCTTCTTCCTGCGCCTTGGGCACCGCCCGCAGCATCACGTTCAGCTGGCTGACATGCTGCACCAGCTGGGTGCGCGCGCCGGAACCCTCGCTGCCATAAAAGGTGATGATATCGGGATCATAATAGCCCATCCCTTCGATCCGCAGCACGCCCGCATTGCCGCCAGCAAAGCCCATCGCAACCTCGTGTTCGGCGTCCAGCTGCTGTTCGAAATTCTGGATATAGAGGATCAGCCGCTCATAGGCCCAGCGCGCCGGGCTTTTGGCCGCATCCTGCTTTTGCAGTTTTTCCGGAACCTTGCGCAGGCCTGCGCAGGCTTCGGGATCGGCATGGACTTCATGCACGCAGGGCAGCACCGCCGCCTCTGCCGCCTCAGCACTGGTAGAAATCTCGTCGCTCATGGTGTCTCCCCCTCTTGCGGGGTGCCTTACCCCTTGCGCTGATAAAGCCAAGCGCCGTCTTCGCGTTTCAAGCGATCCACCTGGCCGGTGTGGTACAGATGATTTACATGGGCCACTGCCTCGACCAGCGCAAGCCCGTACTCACCTTCACCGATTGTGCGCTTGAACAACGGCGCAAAGCAATCGGCTGCGGTTTGCGGCACGGACAGGTGATCCATCAGCCGCTCCAGCGCGCCGTGGTGGTTGCCGATCAGCTGCTGCATCCGCAAGGGCAGCCGGGTGAACGGCAGCTTGTGCCCGCCCAAGGCCAGATGATCGGGCCGCGCCAGTTTCGACAGGCGCTCGCAGGCCTCCAGCCATTCCCCCAAGGGATCCGCCATCGGCTCGGTCGCGTAAACGCCGATATTGGGGCTGATGGTTGACAGGATCTGATCGCCAGCGATCACCAGATTATCGTCGCGGCTCCAGAAGGTCGCATGTTCAGGCGCGTGGCCGTTGCCGATATGCACATCCCAGTCGCGCCCGCCCATGCGGATCGCATCCCCCTGCTTGATGCGGGTGAAGCCCAGCGGCATCGGGTGCACCGTATCGGCAAAGTTGAAGGGCCGGTCGCTGGCGCGTTTTTCGTAAAACGCCTTGTCCATGCCGGCGCTGCGGTAATAGGCCAGTGTTTCCTCAGGCCAGGCCTCCTGCACGTCCAGGGTCAGCATCCGAGCAAACAGCCAGGCGGTGCGGGTGGTGACCAGCTCGGCGCCGTGCTGCGATTGAAACCAGCCGGCCAGGCCGATGTGGTCCGGGTGGTGGTGAGTGCCGACAACGCGCGTGACCGGCCTGCCCTTTAATGGCCCCGCCATCAGGCTTTCCCAGATCGCGCGGCTTTTGCGGGTGTTGAACCCGGTATCAATCACAGTCCAGCCGTCACCGTCATCCAGCGCATAGACATTGACGTGGTCGAGCTTCATTGGCAGCGGCTGGCGCATCCAAAGGACGCCTTCGGCCACTTCGATGGCTTCGCCCTGCGCAGGCGGTTCTTCCCACGGGGTGCGGGGCGAGACGTCGGGGATATCAGTCACAGATCAACCTGCCAGTTCTTCGAGGCTAAGGGCAAAGGTGCCCGCAGCGCCAGCCTGCGCATGGGCCAGCAGGCCGCTATGTTCGGGCAGCATCCGGGTGATGTAGAACCGCGCCAGTTTTTCGCGCGGACCGCCTTGGTCGGCCATTGCTGCGGCCAGATGATAGTGTCCGCCCAGCACCCGGGCAAAGGCCCGCAGATACGGCACGGAACCGGCAAATCGGTCCTGCATGTCCTGCTGGGATACCAGCCATTCGGTGGCCTCCCGCAGGCTCTCGCAGGCCTGCCAGACGGATTCCGCCATGTTCGGATGGGTGGCGCGGGCCCGTTCGGCCTGCTCCTCAATCTCGTCGATCAATGCAGACGCCATCTCGCCGCCATCCATCATCTTGCGGGCCACCAGATCCATCGACTGGATACCATTGGTGCCCTCGTAGATCGCGGTTACCCGGACATCGCGGCAGTACTGTGCCGCACCGGATTCCTCGATGAAGCCCATGCCGCCGTGCACCTGCACCCCGGTCTCGGCCACCCGGATTCCGGTGTCGGTGCCAAAGGCCTTGGCAATCGGCGTCAGAAACGCCGCGCGGGACGCCCAGGTTTTGTCACCGGTGGCAGCCTGCATATCGATTGCCTGCGCACAGGCCAGCAGAATCGCACGGGAGGCAAACAGCTCCGCCTTCATCTCCATCAGCATCCGGCGCACATCGGCGTGGTCAACAATCGTTCCGCTGGCGGTACGGCCCTGCTTGCGCTCCAGCGCATAAGCCAGCGCATGCTGATAGGCGCCCTCACCAGCGCCGACACCCTGCCCGCCCACGCCAAGGCGCGCGTTGTTCATCATGGTGAACATGGCTGCCATGCCGCCATGTTCCGCGCCGACCAGCCAGCCGATGGCGCCGTCATATTGCATCACGCAGGTGGGGGAGCCGTGCAGGCCCATCTTGTGCTCCAGGCTGACGACCTTGAGATCATTTGCTTTGCCCGGGTTACCGTCGGCATCCGGCAGGAATTTCGGCACCAGGAACAGTGAGATCCCCTTGGTCCCCGGCCCCCCGTCCGGCAGCCGCGCCAGCACCAGATGACAGATATTGCCGCAGAAATCATTATCACCCCAAGAAATAAAGATCTTCTGGCCGCTGACCGCATAGGTGCCATCGCCGTTCGGCACCGCCTTGGAGCTGAGCGCGCCCACGTCCGAGCCCGCCTGCGGTTCGGTCAGGTTCATGGTGCCGGACCATTCGCCCGAGATCAGCTTGGGCAGGTACAGTTCCTTGATCGCATCCGAGGCATGATGCTCCAGCGCCTCGATCTGGCCCTGGCTCATCAGCGGTGCCAGCTGCAGCGACAGGCAGGCGCCTGCCATCATCTCGTTCACCGCGGTGGCCACGGTCAGCGGCAGTCCCATGCCGCCGTATTCCTCCGGTGCGCTCATGCCGATCCAGCCGCCCTCTGCGATGGCTTTGAACCCATCGCCGAAACCGGGCGAGGTCCGCAGCACGCCGTTTTCCAGATAGGCCGGGGTCAGATCGCCATTGCGCTGCAACGGGGCCATCACCTCGCCGCACATCTTGCCAGCCTCGTTAAGGATGGCGCTCACCACATCCGATGTGGCCTCGGCAAAGCGGTCTGTGGCCGGGATGGCATCATAGCCGACAACATGGTTCAACAGAAATTCATACTCGGAAACGGGGGCACGGAAGGTCATGGGCGTCCTCTGGCGGTCTTTTAAGGGGCGTCCTGGCACGGGCAGCCTTGGCTTCCCGGCACGGGCCTATTAAGGTCATTGGCTTGACCGATTACCTAATCGGACGCTCATTTCAATCAACCAAAACGCCGCGTCACCCGGAATGCCCCTGCAAAGCACCGAAATCCTTGCCGCAACGGCAACCGGCATTGCCCGCGCCGCCCGGCTGTTGCGGGAGGGCAGGCTGGTCTCCTTTCCAACTGAGACAGTTTATGGCCTTGGCGCCGACGCGCGGCAGGGCGCGGCGGTGGCCGCAATCTATGAGGCCAAAGGGCGCCCGTCCTTCAACCCATTGATCGCGCATGTGCATTCGGCTGAGGCGGCACAGCGCTATGTTCAGTGGAACGATACGGCGGAGACGCTGGCGCAGGCCTTCTGGCCCGGTCCGCTGACCCTGGTGCTGCCGCTGCGTGCTGGCCACGGGATTTCGCCGCTGGTCACTGCCGGGCTGGAAACTTTAGGGGTGCGCGTACCGGCCCACCCCGCTGGCCAGGCATTGCTGCAGGCGCTGGACGGTCCGGTTGCGGCCCCTTCCGCCAACCCGTCCGGCAAGATCAGCCCGACCACGGCGGCCCATGTGCAGGCAGGCTTGGACGGGCGCATTGCCGCGATCCTTGATGACGGCGCCTGCGGTGTCGGGCTGGAGTCAACCATAGTCGGACTTGCCGGTCCCAAGCCGATGCTGCTGCGCCCCGGCGGGCTGGCCGCGGAAGAGATCGAGGCGGTGCTGGGCCGCAAACTGTCGATGCGCGACGTGCAGGACCCGCTGACCGCCCCGGGCCAGCTGCTGTCCCATTACGCCCCGGGCGCGCCGGTCCGGCTGAACGCCGCCAAAGCGGTGGACGGAGAGTTGTATCTTGGTTTCGGCCCCGGCGGAGGCGATCTGAACCTCTCAGCCAGTGCAGACCTGGCTGAGGCCGCTGCCAATCTCTTTGGCCATCTGCACCGTCTGGACGCGCTTGGCAAACCCATCGCCGTTGCGCCGGTTCCAGAACTGGGACTGGGTGCCGCCATCAATGACCGTCTCCGCCGTGCCGCCGCCCCAAGGGGCTAAGCCGCCCGGGCACCCGGCCGAAACACTCCCGCCCGTTTGAAACCCATCAAAGATGGGTGCCAAACCGTTGGGTATAGCACCGCGCAAGCGCGGCGCGGTCCGGCCTTCCGGCCAAGCCGAAGATCTGCGTCCTTCAATGAGGCACCGCTAGCGCTGCTGCAGAAATTACTGCTGGTCAAAAGCTCTGCCCGTTCGGCCTGGAGCCCCCGGATGGGTTCCGGAACAGGCCGCTCGCCGCCGGAGGTGCGCCCAACCTTTTTCCTGTCATCTTTGATGAATGGAACAAAGGGCGGGAGCGCCCGATTGAGACAGCGCAGCGCATTTCATCCGCCGCTCATGCGTGGCCTGCACTGGCTGACAGTGTCAGCGGATCGACTCCGAGGGTGTTCAGCGATGCTTCCCACTTGCTGTCATCCGCCAGGCTGAAAACCAGATCCGGGCTGGCGTCGGCCGTCAGCCAGCCGTTCATCGCAATCTCTGCTTCCAGCTGACCCGGCCCCCAGCCGGCATAGCCCAGCAGCACCAGCAGCTGCTCCGGCCCCTGCCCCAATGCGATGTCCTCGAGAATATCCAAAGTTGCGGTCATTGAGAACCCGCCCGGCACCTTCAGCGAGCTTACGTCCGATTCGTAATCCGGCGTATGCAGCACAAAGCCGCGCTGGGTCTCCACTGGGCCGCCGAACCGCACCGGCAATGCCGCAGCCGCGCTGCCCTCTTCACCCAAGTCCAGCTGCTCCAGCAGATCCCCCAGCGCCACCCCGTCCGCAGGTTTGTTAACGATGAGCCCCATCGCCCCTTCCTCGCCGTAGGAGCACAGGAAAACCACTGAATGCTCAAACCTCGGGTCGCCGATTCCGGGCATTGCAATCAAGAGCTTGCCAGTCAGATCCATGAATTTCCGTCTTTCCTGCTGCCTCCCTCCACCATGACGCCCCCCCGGCCCGCACGCAAGGGGCGCAGAGGTTCGGCCTGGTGAAGCCTCCGGCAAAATTGCCGCAAACCTGCCATTACTCCAGAACAATGACCGGAACGTGACTTGGCAAACCCTGCCGTCAAGCGCATGTATCAGGGCATGAGACTAATGCAGAACATACCCGCTGCCGCCCTGGCGGCCTTGCTTGCCGTGACTGCCCCCCCCCCGGCCCTTGCCGGAGCCGCTGATAGCGGGATCGTGCAGATTGAGGTGCTGGACGGCGGTATGACCGCGCGCGGCACCTATTTGGGGGCGCTGCGGATCAAACTGCAACCGGGCTGGAAGACCTATTGGCGCGCACCGGGCGATGCCGGCATTCCGCCCAGTTTTACCTGGCGCGGGGCGCGCAATGTCGGCGGGCTGTCGATCACCTGGCCCGCGCCCGAGGTTTTTCAGACCTCCGGTTTTCGTACCATCGGCTATCACGGTCAGCTGGTGCTGCCGGTGGAGATCACCCCGGAAAAACCAGGCAAGCCTGTGCGCCTGAAGGGCCGGATGCAGCTGGGTGTCTGCAAGGATGTCTGCGTGCCGGCCGAGCTGAGCTTTGATCATCAGCTGGACAGCGGCGCTGGCCGTAACCCGGCGATTGCCGCCGCGTTGGCAAGCAGGCCCTGGTCGGCGAACGAAGCCGGTGTGCGCCGCGCCGCCTGCAGCCTGCGCCCGTCTGAATACGGCATGAAGGTCACCGCCCGGATCTCGATGCCCTCCGCGGGCGGTGACGAGGTTGCGGTGATTGAATCCGGCAATCCTAAGCTGTACGCTGGTGAAACCAGAACCCGCCGCGAAGGCGGGCTGTTGGTAGCTGAGACCGAGTTCCTGCCTGCTGACGGCAACGCCTATGCCATAGACCGCTCGCAACTGCGGATCACGGTGCTCGGACAGAACCACGCGGTGGACATCCAGGGCTGCAGCGCCGGATGAGCACCGCCAATTGCCCTCAGCGTCCGGTCTTGGGCACGATTGCTGTGGTCTGCCGCCATTCGGACGGGCAGGACCAGGTCATCCTGGTGCAGCGCGGCAAGGAGCCGAATGCGGGCTGGTGGGGGTTTCCCGGCGGCCATGTGGAGATGGGCGAAACTGCCCTGCAGGGTGCCGCGCGAGAGTTGCAGGAGGAGACCGGGGTTATTGCCCGGCCCTTGGAATACCTCACCAATGTGGATGTGATCTCCCGCAATGCGGCAGGCACGGCGCAGCGCCAGTATCTGCTGACAGTAGTCCTGTGCGAATACACCAGTGGCGAGCCGGTGCCGGATGATGATGCCGAACAGGCCGAATGGATCCCCATTGCAGAGATCGAAAGCCGCGGCTTGCAGCTGCTGGAACAGGTCGCGGATATGGCCCGGCTGGCTCAGACCCGCTGGCGGACGCTGAACCGGTAGGCGACACCTCCGGCCAGATAGGCCAGCAGCGCCAGCACCAATGCACCAGAGATACAGGCCAGCAGCCCGGCCCGGACCGGTTCCATAGCTGCCAGCGATGGCAGCATCCGAAGAAGCGGATGCAGCGCGCCCGTGGCCATCGCCCAGCCCAGCGTCAGCACCAGCCAGCCAAGCTGTGCCAGAGACGTACCCAGCACCAGCCAGCGCAGCCCTCCGGCGCCGCGCCGCAAGGCCCGGCGCAGCGCGGTCATCGGACGTGACAGGTCCCGCTGCATTGCCACCAGCGCAGGCACCACCAGCAGTACCAGGAACATGCCAAAGCCCAGGCCATAAACCAGCGTGATCACTGTTGGCTTCAGGAACTGCGCCTGCTGCGAGCGCTCAAACAGCAGGGGCGCCAGCCCCAGAACCGTGGTCATCGTGGTCAGCATCACCGGCCGCAGCCGGTCCGCCGCCGCATCAATGATCGACGGCACCAGACCGCGGTCCTGCGCATATTGGTCAATGGTGGTCACCAGCACGATGGAATCGTTGATAATAATCCCGGTCATTCCCAGCAGCCCCACCACGGTAAACATGCTCAGCGGCACCTCCCACAAGTAGTGGCCCCAAATCGTGCCAACGAGGCCAAAGGGAATGATCGCCATTACCACCAAAGGCCGGGTCCAGCTGGCAAAAATCCAGGACAGCACCAGGTAGATCCCGGTGAGGCACAGGATCAGCCCGGTGCCGGCCTCCTGCAGGAACGTTTGCTCCTGCTCGGCGAGGCCAGACAGGGTCCATTCCACTTGCCGCTCGCTGGCGATCTTCGGCAGGATTTCCTCCTGCAACGCTTGCATCACAGCTTCAGCCCGGGCGGGGTCGTCCTCGGAGATATCGCCCGAGACACTGATCACCCGAATGCCGTTTTCCCGCCGCACGGTGGAAAACCCGGTGCGCTGGGTGACCGAGACGATATCGGCCAGCGGCACGTAGATCCCGCTGGGCGCCCGCATCAGCGTGCGCTCCAGGAAGTCGGCGGTCAGCTCATTTTCGGGCAGCTCCACCCGGATTTTGGCGCTGCGCGGCCCGTCCGGGTATGTCGCGGCCTCAATTCCATTCAGCCGCGCCCGCAGTGCCTGGCCCAGGCTGCCAATGGTAAAGTTCAACGCCTGGCCTTGCGGAGTGAGGTCAAGGATCACCTCCTCTTTGTCATAGGCCAGATTGTCCTCGACGGCTGAAACCTCAGAAAACCGCAGCAGCGCGGTTTTCAGGTCTTCCGAGGCATCCTTCAGCACTTGCACGCCGGGGCCGGAGAATTGCACGTCCAACGCATCCCCGCCCGGGCCGGAGCGCCAGCTGCGGAAAGAGACCGTCTCGACCATCGGATGCCGCGCCACCCGTTCCTGCAGCTCAGCGACAAAGGCAAAGCTGGAATAGGGGCGCAGGTCGGCGTCGATCAATTCAATCGCGATACCGCCCAGCAGATCTGTGTCCTTAGCCTCGACCCCGCCCAGGCCGCGGCCCGCATTGCCGCCCACCTCAGCTATGACAAAATCCAGCGGGTTGCGGCCATAGCGGGCGGCATACTCCGCGCCCAGCGTCTCGGTGGCGCGCTGCACTTCCTGCATCATCGCCAGGGTATCACTGCGGCTGGCGCCTTCTACCATGGCGAAATTGCCGGTCACGGAGCCGCGTTCAGGCGCGTTGAAAAAGCGCCACTTCACGTCGCCGTTGATGAACAGCGCCGCCTGGCTAGCCAGAACCACCAGTGCCCCGGCCAGCACCGCATAGCGGGCCTGAACCACCCAGCCCATGAACGGGCGGAAAGCATGGTCGCGCAGCCAGCGGAAGCCGCGGTTCACCATCCGGTTCGGCCAGTCATACCAATGCCGCGCCTGGGCGTGGGTCAGCGCATGTGCCAAGTGGTTGGGCAGAATCAGAAAACATTCCACCAGCGAGGCCGCCAGCACCGCAATCACGGTAAAGGGAATGTCGCGGATCAACTCGCCAAAGCGCCCGCCCACCAAGGTCAGGCCAAAGAAGGCGATAATGGTGGTCAGCGTTGCCGCAAAAACCGGCATCGCCATCCGCCGGGCCGCATTTTCGGCGGCCTGCACCGGGTTTTCACCCAGCCGCCGCACCCTGAAATCGGCGTGCTCGCCCACCACAATTGCATCATCCACCACGATGCCCAGAGTGATGATCAAGCCAAACAGGCTGACCATATTGATGGTGATCCCGGCGGCATACATCAGCGCCACGGCGGCAAACATCGAGGCCGGAATGCCCATTGCCACCCAGAAGGCAATGCGGGTGTTGAGGAACAGGAACAACAGGCCCAGCACCAGGGCAAGCCCCATCAGGCCATTGTCGATCAGAATGTCCAGACGGTCGGTGATGCGTCCCGCGCGGGTGCGGATCAGCTGTGCAGTCACTCCCTGCGGCAGGCTCGCCTGCATTTCCGCAACCACCTCCTGCACCTGATGCTGCAGCCGGATCGCGTTGCCCTGGTCCGAACGATCCACCCGGATCGACATCGCCGGGTTGCCGTCCACAAAATACGAGCGGTTGCGGTCCACACCCTCGACCCGCACCTGTGCCACGTCAGCAATGGTCAGCACCGAGCCGTCGGCATTGGTGCGCAGAACAATGGCTTCCAGCTCATCGGGCTTGCGTTTCTCGCTGCCGGTGCGCACCCGCGCGTTGGCGCCGCTGACATCGCCTGCGGGATCGGCATCGACCTCTGCCGCAATCACCTCGGCAACTTCGCGCATGGTGATGTCATGTGTCATCAGCTTGGCAGTGGGCACTTCAACGATTGTCTCAGGTGCAGCCACGCCGCGGATAGTGGTCCGGGTGACGCCCGCCTCAAACAACCGGGTCACCAGCTCATCCGCAAACAGACCCAGCTGCCCGGCGGCCACCGGGCCGGAGATCACGACGTCGGTCACCCGGTCGCGCCAGGCGCCGCGGCGCACTTCCGGTTCCTCTGCCTCCTCCGGCAAAGTGGTGATACCATCGACCGCCGCCTGCACATCATCCGTAGCCTGCCCCATGTCCGAGCCCGGCTCAAACTCCAGCCTCAGAGTTGCCCGCCCCTCGCGCGAGGTTGATGATGTCTCCTCCACCCCGTCCACCGCCAGCAACGCAGGTTCCAGAACCTGCACGATGGCGCTGTCCACATCCTCAGGGCCTGCGCCCTCCCATTCGACGGTGACCGTGACGCGCTCGACAATCACATCCGGAAAAAACTGCGTCCGCATGTTGGGCATCGCTGCAGCGCCCAGCACCAGCATGATCACCAGCAAAAGGTTCGCGGCGGTGCGGTGGCGGGTGAAGTAACTGAACAGCCCGCGGGCCGGCCGGGGGAGCTTACGGACCATGACTCTCAGCCTCCGATCCGGGATTCGATCCGGTTGACCAATTGCGCGGGCACCCGCGCCTCAGCCAGCTGCTGCAACATCCGCTCTTTCATTCCGGACGGCATCACACTGCTGCCCTCGACAAAAGCAACCAGGCGTGCCCGGCGCTCATCGCTCAGCTCAATCAGTTCTGGCAGGGCCTGCGCTGCGGCGCCCCGGCGCAGCGGGCGCACCTTGATGCCCGCGCCCAGCAGCGGCGTGCGGCCGGTGACGATCTCTCGCCCCTCCAGCCCCGAACCGCGGATCAGAACGTCATCGCCCTGGCGGCGCACCAGTTCAACTGGCAACGCCTCCAGCCGGTCCTCAGAGCCCAGCACCAGGACAGTACCATCCGTGCCCAGCGCCGAGGCCGGGACACGGGCCACGGCCCTGACTTCCGGCTCGGTTACTTTGACGGTGACAAAATCGCCAGGTTCAAACCCCGGCGCGGCCTCCAGCCGGGCATAGATCAGCCGTCCCGTCTGGCCATCGCCAGCCGCCCCGCTGGCACGGGAGATCTGCCCGGCGGCACTCAGGTCCGCGCCGGCCGCATCGAGCGAGACCCGCACCGGCGCACGCAGCAGACGGCCCTCGGCGTCCAGCAGCCGGGCGTATTGCGCGGTGGACACCCGGAACGCCGCCTCCAGCAGATCCGGGTCAACCAGATCCGCCAGTTTTTCGTTGGCCGAGACCAGCCGCCCCTGCACCAGGTTGACTGCCTGCAAGGTCCCGTCAAAACGCGCCATGATCGTGGTATCGTCCAGCTCACGCCGCGCTTCGTCCAATGCGATCTGCGCCCTGGCCACGCGGGTGGCAGCCTGATCCACGCGTGCCTCGGCCTGGCTTACGGCCTGGCGGCGCGAGATCACCGCCTGGCGCGCCTGCACCGCTGCAAGCTCCGCTGTCTCCACCGTTGCGGCGGTGCCAACACCGCGCTGCTGCAGATCCACTTGCCGCTGAAAGGCCCGTTCGCGCAGCTGCGCCTGGTCCTGGGTGGCCTGCAATTCATCCTGAGCCAGGATCAACGCCCGGCCGGCATCGCGTTCCTCGGCGCGGGCATCCATCATGTCGGCCTCTGCCCGGTCCAGCGCGGCCTGCGAATCCGCCGGATCGATCTGCACCAGCACCTCACCGGCGCGGACCGCGCCGCCGTCCTCGAAATCCTCAGAGAGTTGCACCACCCGGCCCGCCACAGCTGTGCGCAACTCCAGCGTGCGGCGGCTTTCCACCCGGCCAAAGGCCGTCAGCTCCGGCGCTACGGTCTGCAGATCCACTGTCACCACATTGACCGCAAACACCCGCTCACGCACTGGCGGTGTCTTTTTCTCTGCATTCAGCTGCGCATCAATCGCACTGAAAATCAGTTGCCCGGCATAGAGCAGCAGCGCCACGGTTATGGCCGCCAGGAACACCCCGGTCACACTCTGACGCAAAAAGCGCATGTCTCTCCCTTCCGGTGGCGGGCGCTGCCGGGACCGCCCTTGCGGCCGGCCAAGGCGCAAATGCCTTGTGCCCGCTTGGAAATATACGATTTTCCGCACGGGTTTACGAGGTTACACGCCGCGCAGGTTTACTTCCGGCGCAGATGTTCCTCCAATCTGGGCATGATTTCCACGAAATTGCAGGGCCGGTGGCGGTAATCAAGCTGTTTTGACAGGATTTCATCCCAGCCGTCCTTGCAGGCGCCGGGGCTGCCGGGCAGCGCAAACAGATAGGTGCCGCCCGCAACGCCACCGGTGGCGCGCGACTGCACCGCGCTGGTCCCGATCTTCTGCATAGAGACATGGGTGAAGACGGTGCCAAAGGCCTCGATCTCTTTCTCGTAGACATCCCGGTGCGCTTCCACCGTGACATCCCGCCCGGTCAGCCCCGTGCCGCCGGTTGAAATCACCACATCCACCTCCCGGTTGGCGATCCAAGCGCGCAGCTGTGCGGCAATGTCGGCGCGTTCGTCGGGAATGATCTTGCGGTCGGCAAGGGTGTGGCCTGCGTCCCGCAACCGGTCCACCAGCACCTGGCCGGAACGGTCATCCTCCATTTTGCGGCTGTCCGACACCGTCAGCACCGCAATGCGGACCGGGATGAATTCCATGCTTTTGTCAATCCGGGACATTTCACGCCCTCTCCATAATCGCCAGCCGCACGGCCAGCCCTGTGAAAATTCCGGCCGAAACCCGGCCCAGCCAGCGCGCAAACACCGGCGAGCCGGTCAGCCGCTGCCCGGCCTGGCCGGCAAAAACGCCAATCAGCCCGTTGATGAAAAAACCGCCGGCGGCCAGGATCAACCCGAAGACCAGGAACTGCACCAGCACCGGGCCTGCTTCGGGTCTCACGAATTGCGGCACAAAGGCCAGCACAAACAGGATCACCTTGGGATTGGCCAGATTGACCAGCAGCCCGCTGCGAAAAGCGCCGGCCCCGCGCCGCTTCGGCAGCCCCTCCGACACCGGCCCGCGGCGCAAGGCATCCCAGGCCAGATACAGCAAATAAGCCACACCCGCCCAGCGGATCACATCAAACAGTGCGGGAATTGCGGAGACCACCGCCCCCAGCCCCAGCCCGGCCAGGGACACATGCACCATGCTGCCCGCAGAAATCCCGGCACTCGCCGCCACTGCCGCTCTGCGCCCCGAGCGCAACCCCTGGCCAAGACAGAACATCATGTCCGCACCCGGAGTCAGGTTCAGCGCCAGCGCTGCCGGGATAAAAGCGAGCAACGTTACCGCATCGATCATGACTTCACCTCAAACCAGCTCACCGAAGGACCCAGGTTGGCCGCCTGCGTCCTGCCTATGCTGCCGCGAAAGCCCCAGCAATCATGCACATGGCCGCAGAGCAGCAGTTGCGGCTGGATTCGCTCCGCTGCTGCCCTGACCGCCGTGGAACCGACGGACAGCCCGCCCGAAGTTACATCCCCCAATCCTTTGGGCGGTGAATGGGAGATCAGAATATCCGCGTGATCACAGGCAGCCAGCATCGCTGCCGCCTGAACTTCGCTTAGGTCGCAAGACCAACTGCCAAAAGGTGTTTGCGGCACGCCATAGCCCAGGCCGAACAGACGCAGGCCCTCAAAATCAATACCCTCTCCATGCAGCACTGTTGTGCCGGGAAACCCCGCAGCACGCAACTCACCAGCGCTTTCACCATTGCCGGGCACTGCCACCATCGGCGCCTTCAACCCAGCCAGCATCGCCACGGCCCGGTCCAGTCCCTGGCGCATGTTGCAAAAATCACCTGCGCCAATAACCAGATCAGCACCTGCGCTGGCAGCCACGATTTCCACCGCGTGGCGGCTTGAAAGATGCAGATCAGAAAACCCGAGAATCTTCACGTGTCTCCTCCTCCGTCAGGACAGGGCGCCCAGCCGTGCCTTCAGCTCCAGAAGATCACTCCAGGCCTGCCGCTTCTGCTGCGGCTGGCGCAGCAGATAGGCGGGGTGGAACATCGGCATCACCGGTTTGCCCCAGGCCTGATCCCATTGCCCGCGCAGCCGGGTAATGCCGCGTTTGCCCAGCACTGCCAGGCAGCTGATATTACCCATCAAGACCAGAACATCCGGCTCTGCCAGCGCCACATGCCGCTCCAGAAACGGGGCCAGCATGGCGATCTCTGCTGGCAGCGGATCGCGGTTCTGCGGCGGCCGCCAGGGCAGCACGTTGGTGATATAGACGCTCTCGGCACGTGAGAGGTCAATCGCCTCCAGCATCTTGTCCAAAAGCTGCCCGGCGCGGCCCACAAAAGGTTTGCCCTGCAGATCCTCATCGCGGCCCGGCGCCTCGCCGATGATCATCACCCGCGCGCCGGCCCGCCCGTCCGAGAACACAAGATTGCGCGCCCCGCGCTTCAGGTCGCAATGACTGAACCCTGCCAAGGCATCACGCAACGCAGGCAGAGACACGGCCCCTTTGGCAGCCTTCCTGGCCGCATCAACAGGATCCGCTTCCCTAGGTTTGGGCGGCGGCGCGGGGGCCGCGCCCGGTTTCGGCTTGGGCGCCGCCTGCTCCAGCGCATAGCGGTCAACGGGTGCGTCGCACAGCGCCTCGGTTGCGCCAAGCTCCGCCTGCCACTCCAACAGCGCCCGGGCGCTCCAGTAATCCAATGCCGATTCCATGCGCTCAAGCTACTCCGCCCGCAGCCCAAGCGGAACACCTCTCCGCGGCCATCTTGCAAATTCAAGTATTTCATCTTTTTAAATATACTCCGGGGAGCGCGAGGGGCCGGCCCCTCGCCTGCACAGCCTGCACAAACCGCCGCACCGCCTTGCCGCACGCCCGCCCCCCGCCTATAAGAACCCGCAAATCAAGCGGAGCTGCCTCATATGTCCTTCGAACACCGCCACCTGCTTGGCATCGAACCGCTGAAACCGCATGAGATCACCGCGATCCTCGATCTGGCGGACGACTATGTGGCGCTGAACCGCCGCCCGGAGAAGCATTCCGACGTGCTGGCGGGGCTCACCCAGATCAACATGTTCTTCGAGAATTCCACCCGTACCCAAGCGAGTTTCGAGCTGGCAGGCAAGCGCCTTGGCGCCGATGTTATGAACATGGCGATGCAGGCTTCCTCGATCAAAAAGGGCGAAACCCTGATCGATACCGCAATGACGCTGAACGCGATGCATCCGGACCTTCTGGTGGTGCGCCATCCGCACTCCGGCGCAGTGGATCTCTTGGCGCAAAAGGTGAACTGCGCAGTGCTGAATGCCGGCGACGGCAAGCACGAGCATCCAACCCAGGCGCTCCTGGATGCACTGACCATCCGCCGTTCTAAGGGCAGGCTGCATCGCCTCAACATTGCCATCTGCGGCGACATCGCTCATTCCCGCGTCGCCCGCTCGAACCTGATCCTCTTGGGCAAGATGGAGAACCGCATCCGCCTCATTGGCCCGCCGACGCTGGTGCCCGGCCAGTTCGCTGAATTCGGCGCCGAGATCTATGACGACATGCGCGAGGGACTGAAGGACGTGGACGTGGTGATGATGCTGCGCCTCCAGAAAGAACGCATGGACGGCGGCTTCATCCCGTCGGAGCGCGAATACTACCACCGTTACGGGCTCGACGCCGACAAACTGGCGCAGGCCAAACCCGACGCCATCGTCATGCATCCCGGCCCGATGAACCGCGGTGTTGAGATCGACGGCACCCTCGCAGACGACATCAACCGCTCGGTCATTCAGGAGCAGGTGGAGATGGGTGTCGCGGTGCGGATGGCGGCGATGGACCTTCTGGCCCGCAACCTGCGCGCCGAACGCCAGGCGAAAGCGGGCTGAAGAGGTGGAGGGCGTGATCCATATCCCCGCCGGCGAGCGCGGCGTGATCCGGCTGTTTGCACTCGCCATGCCGCCTGAGCAGGCGGCATTCCTGAAGGAACCCGGCGCGCTGGCGCAGGTGCTGGGGATCAAGGTGCTGGACATGGATCAGGTCGAGATCTTCCCGGTCACCGACCTGGAGGATGTCGGCCTGACCGGTTACCTGACCGAAGGCTGCGGTGTGCCGCGGGCGCAGGTCGAGGAAGACCGCGAGATGCTGCAGGCGCTGGAAGGCCATGTGCTGCTGATCCGCTCCCGCGCTTTTGCCGGTGCCGAAACCCGGCTGACCCCGGCAGAGCAGATCACCCTGATGGGCACATACGGCGAACGGCAGACCGATTGGAATGCTCCGCCCGCGACCGCCGAAAGCGCCAAGCCCCATTCCGCCCCGAAACTCTCCCCGCGGCAAGCCCGCACAAAGGCCCGCCGTATTGGCGCAGCCCTGTTTGCCGTGGTGATGCTGCTGGCCGCACTGCTGGTCTGGGTATTGGCGGGTTGATGGCAGAGACCATTTTCACCCCTAACCGCAGCGCCTATATCCGCGCGCACGCCTGGATGGCAGCGATTGGCATGGGCGGCGCGATGGCGGTTTTGTGGTTTCTGGACAGCCCCCACATCTGGACCGGCGCGGTGGGCGGGCTGGCCGCCATTGCCCTGCGCGGCTGGTATATGGCGAGCGAAGAACTGGCGGTGGTCTGGACCTTGACCGGAGACAGCCTCTCCGGCCCCGCAGGGCGCAGCCTTCCTCTGCCACAGATCAAAGCCGTCAAAATCATGGGCAGTTATGTGCAAGTGATCACTGAAACCGGCGACAAGCATCTGATCAAATACCAGGCCGACCCGGCCGCGACCCTCAACGCAATTGAAAGAGCCAAGGCATGAGCACCCTCTTCACCAACGCCCGCCTGATCGACCCGGAGGCAGGCACCGATGCACCTGGCGCGGTTCTGGTGCAGAACGGGCGCATCGCGGCGATTGAAACGAACGCCGCCGATCCCGCCCGATTGCTGCGTGCGCATAAGATCGAACGGGAAGACGTGACTGAGGTGGACTGCGGCGGGAAATGCCTGGCGCCGGGGATAGTTGATATCGGCGTTAAGGTCTGCGAACCCGGCGAACGGCACAAGGAAAGCTATAAGTCGGCGGGTTTGGCAGCGGCAGCGGGCGGTGTCACCACCATTGTCACCCGCCCTGACACAACACCTGCCATCGACAGCCCGGAAACGCTGGAATTCGTAACCCGCCGCGCTCAGGCGGACGCCCCGGTGAACGTGCTGCCAATGGCGGCGCTGACCAAAGGGCGCGACGGGCGCGAGATGACGGAGATCGGCTTCCTGATGGATGCCGGTGCCGTCGCGTTCTCCGACTGCGACCATGTGGCCGCCAATACCAAGGTTTTTCAGCGCGCCCTGACCTACGCCCGCTCCTGCGGCGCCTTGGTCATTGCCCATCCCCAGGAACCGGTGCTGAGCGCCGGAGCGGCTGCAACTTCGGGAAAATTCGCCGCCCTCTACGGGCTGCCGGCCGTGTCCCCGATGGCGGAGCGGATGGGGCTGGACCGCGATATTGCGCTGCTGGAGATGACCGGCGCCAGATATCATGCCGACCAGATCACCACAGCGCGCGCGCTGCCCGCGCTGGAGCGCGCAAAGACCAATGGGCTGGACATCACCGCGGGCACCTCGATCCACCACCTGACCCTGAACGAGCTGGACGTGGCGGGCTACCGCAGCTTTTTCAAGGTGAAGCCGCCGTTGCGCTCCGAAGACGACCGGCTGGCCGTTGTGGAGGCGGTACGGACCGGGCTGATCGACATCATCTCCTCGATGCACACACCGCAGGACGAGGAAAGCAAGCGGCTGCCGTTTGAAGAAGCTGCAGCCGGTGCCGTGGCGCTGGAGACCCTGCTGCCCGCGGCGCTGCGGCTGTATCATGCCGAACTGTTGGACCTGCCAACCCTGTTCCGCGCCATGTCGCTGAACCCGGCCAAACGGCTGGGACTGGAGAGCGGCCGCCTGGCCGAGGGCGCCCCGGCGGATCTGGTTTTGTTCGACCCGGATGTGCCCTTTGTGCTCGACCGGTTCAAGCTTCGCTCGAAATCGCAGAACACACCTTTTGACACCCAGCGGATGCAGGGCCGGGTTGAGGCGACATATGTGGCGGGCGAACCCGTCTACCGGAGGGGCTGATGCCTGAATTGGAAAGTTCTGCCACCGTTCTTATCCTCTGGGCGGTGATTGGCTACGGCCTGGGATCGGTGCCCTTTGGCATGGTTGTCACCAGGATATTCGGGTTGGGCAACCTGCGCGAAATCGGCTCCGGCAATATCGGCACCACCAACGTCCTGCGCACCGGAAGCAAAGCCGCCGCGGCACTGACGTTGATCCTGGATGGCGGCAAGGGCGCGGCGGCGGTGCTGCTGGCCCGGTCCCTGGCTGGCGAGGACGCGGCGCAGGCAGCAGGGCTGATGGCCTTCCTCGGCCATTGTTTCCCGGTCTGGCTGGGGTTCAAGGGCGGCAAAGGTGTTGCCACCTTCCTGGGCCTGATGCTGGCATTGGCCTGGCCGGTGGGCATTGCCTGCTGCCTGACGTGGCTGGCGGCAGCGGCGCTCAGCCGGATTTCCTCGATGGGCGCGCTGGTCTCGGCAGCCTCAGGTTCTGTTTGGGCATTGGTGCTGGGCTATCAGCCGGTGGCGGTGCTGGCGGTCCTGCTGGCGACGGTGGTCTTCATCCGCCATTCAGCCAATATCGCACGCTTGCGCGCAGGCACGGAACCGCGGATCGGCCAGAAGTGAACCGCGGCAGGCTGGATGTGTTTCTGGCCGCTTTTGATGCGCTGCCTTTGGGCGCCTTTAACGGTACTGCAGCCGGGCGGCGCTACTCAGTTATCCGCCAGGATCTGGCCTGCGGCAAGGCGCAAAAACTGGAAGCCTGGGAACGCGGCGGCGGGGACTACATCAGCCTCAACCTGTACCGGCTGGCATCCGGAGTCTTGCTGAAACCCTGCGAAATGCCCGAGGAAAAAGTGATCCGCTTTGTGCTGTCTCTTCAGCTCATGGAATGAGCCGTTCCAGCGCGCGGCCATTGCCCCAGGTGCCGTGCAGCTCACCACTGGGCATCCGCACATAGACCACCGGGTGCGTCTGGCCCCAGTTCACCCAGATCACATCGCCATTGCGCGAGCCGCTGCCGGAATAGGACTGGCCGGCAATCCGCCACTGCATCTCTACGATCCCGCCGCTGTCCTGGATTTCGACGGTGCCGGTATAACTGCTGCCGTCGGGATTACGCCCTTCCGCGCGGTAAACACCGCTGACGTTTTGCGCACTGGCGGGCGTTGCCAAAAGGGCCAAAGCCGTCAGCCCGCTGAGAACCGCGCGGCGGCTGGGTAATGCTGATGTCATCCTCATCTCCATTTTGCCTGCGCTCACCCTGCGCGCCTCAGACGGTGCTGTCACCTGTTCTGCGCATGAATGCACAGGCAACCGACACCTCATGCACATTCAAATTGAGTTGTTTTGAACGTGATCGCCCGGCCCTCCACATCGGTGCCGTGACCCGCAGCATACCGCGGCACACATGGTGAAACGCCGGCCGCGCAAACATTTGGAAACGCAGCAGCCGGGATTTGAAAGGACGGGACCATGAACAAAGTAAAAGCACTGATCAGCGGTGTGGCTCTGTCGGTTGCAATGGCAACCTCGGCACTGGCGGCGGGCGTTGAGATCAACGCATCCTCCACCGGCCTGGCAATGCAGGGCTATGACCCGGTCGCATATTTCACGGACGGTGCCCCCAGCAAGGGCAGCTACAAAATCACTTCCATTTACAATGACGCAACTTACCGCTTTGCCTCGGAAGAGCACAAAACGGCCTTTGAAAAGAATCCCGAAGCCTACCTGCCGGCCTATGGCGGCTACTGCGCCTTTGGTACCGCAATGGGCTTCAAATTCGACGGTGACCCGAACCACTGGAAGATCGTCGACAACACTTTGTACCTGAACCTGTCGCAAGACATCCAGGAACGCTGGGAAGGCGACATCCCTGGCTTTGTGCAGAACGCAAACGCCAACTGGACTGATATCGCCGAAAAGGACCCGGCGGAACTGCAGGCGCAATAAGCGCTTAGACCACCACTCACATGCGAACAGCCGGCGGCGGGGGAACCTGCCGCCGGTTTTCTTTGGCTTGACTCGACTCGGTTTTTTCAATTTTCTGTCATTACAGAAATTTCAGGATTACATGATGAAACTGACCCCCGCCATGCAGAACTTTATCCTCCACTGGGGCGAGATGGGTTCCCGCTGGGGGGTGAACCGGTCTGTGGCGCAGATCCATGCCCTGCTGCATATCGCAACGGACCCGATGACCGCGGATGAGATTTGCGAGGTGCTGGGGCTGGCGCGCTCGAACGTGTCCAACGGGTTGAAGGAGCTGCAGGCGCAGGGGCTGGTCAAGGTCAGCCGCCAGCTGGGTGACCGGCGCGATCATTTCACCTCGATCCGGGACATGTTCGACCTCGTCGATGCGGTGATCGCGGCACGGCGCGAGCGCGAGTTTGCCCCGACCCTGCGCGCCCTGGATGAGGTTATGCAGGAGGCCGAGAGCGACAGCACCCCCAAGGCGGTCAAGGACCGGATGGGCGAGACCCTGCGGGTGATGCGGATGTTTGACGATTGGTACGCCGATTTCTCCCGCCTGCCCCGATCGGTGCATCTGGCAGTGCTGAAGCTGGGCGCCAAGGTGGCGCGGTTCCTGCCTGGAGTGAAGAAACAGGAATAAATGCGGGCACGAAGCCGCCAGGACGTAAAAAATTTTATGAGAGAATTTCCCTTATGTCAGAAATAACTGCAATGAAAGGAAGCATTTTCCACCCGAACGTCAGCCCAGGCCGCCACTTGGTGGACCCAGTTGCTTTCACCCTTGCTATGGTTGGGGCGCCTTTACTGACAGGCCTGCTCGGAGCACCGCTCCTGATCCCGCCCCTTGCAGCGCTGTTTGGCGGTCCGATTTATCTGCTGATCGGCGTTCCGGTCATGCTGGCCCACGTGCGGCGGCACCGCCCAACACCAGGAAAATGGGCCCTGTTGGCCCTAAAAACACAACTGCTGATCTTCACGCCGATCTTCCTTTTG
Source organism: Leisingera sp. F5 (assembly GCF_001593695.1). Lineage (NCBI taxonomy): Bacteria > Pseudomonadati > Pseudomonadota > Alphaproteobacteria > Rhodobacterales > Roseobacteraceae > Leisingera > Leisingera sp. F5. The sequence continues at coordinate 94,425 of NZ_LUKH01000015.1, forward strand.
GAGTTAGCGACCGAAGGAAACTTCGACGGCACCAGCCTTTTTCTGGTTGCCGGAAGTCTGTTTGCCCCGGTTTGGGGCGCTGTGAGCGGCATGCTTTATGACCGCCTCGAACGCGACTTCTACAAACAGGTCATTTAATCCGGAAAGGACAATACGATGCTGATCGAAATCGGAATTTACCTGGGCCTTGGCGTGCTGATGCTTGCGGCGATGGCGCTCATGATCTTGCGGATCGGGACCCTGCTGGGGGACTGCCCGCGGTCCGGACGCGCGGCCAAGGCGAGAGCGGTCACCATTGCCACCGGCTATGCCATGGTCGGTCTTGGCGGCGTCATCCTGATCGGTGCTGCACTTCCGCTGCTGGAAATGGATTTCCTGGGTCTGCTGCCTGCGCTTGGCCTGGCCGCGGTCTGTCTTGGCCTTGGCTTCTCCCATGCCGTTGCCACCCTGCGGACAGTGGTTCGTGACGCATTGCTGGCAGACCGGCCCGGACGGAAAGCCCAAACCATCGCGCCCGAACCGGAAACTGCGGCTGAACTGCCTGCCTGATCCCTTGATCCCAGATCTGAAAGGATACCGCCATGTGCCCGCCTGTTTCCCGCGAACCGGCCCCGCGCAATGTTATCTGGCAGGATCTGCTGCCGGTCACCCGCCGTCAGCGCTGGGGGGAGCTGACCCTGCCCCTGCCCTGGCTAGGGCTGTCCTGGGTGCTCTATGCCTCTGCTTTTTGGCCATTGGGTGCCGGGGCCAGTTTCATGTTCTTCCTCTGCGCGCTGCGGCTGAACCATGAGGCGATCCACGGCAATCTGGGCCTGCCGCGCCGATGCGACATTGCAGTGCTGCACAGCCTCAGCGCGCTGATGTGCGGCTGCAACTGCTCGGTCGCCTGGAGCCATATGCAGCATCACCGCCACGCGATGGGCCCCGGCGATATCGAGGGGCACTGCGGGCATATGAGCGCGGGCCAGGTGCTGCGCTACGGGCCGCGCTTTCCGTTTGATCTGATCAACGCCTGCTGGGCGCAGGGCGGCGCCAAATGGCGGCGGCGGACACTGCGGGACGGGATCTGCGTTGCGATGCTGGCCGGGCTGATCCTGTGGAGCGGCCAGCAGTTTCTGCTGCTGCATCTGGCCGCAATGGGCGCGGCCCAATGCATGACCGCATTTTTTGCGGTGTGGATCACCCATCAAGGCACCGGAAACTCGGGCCTGGCGGCGCGCAGCCAGCGCGGCGGGCTGGCCAAGGCCGCCTATCTGATGCTGTTCCACCGGGAACACCACCTGTATCCGCAAGTGCCCGTCAGCCGCCTGCCGGAACTGGCCGCACGGCTGGACACCCAAGTGCCCGGTTACGCCGCCAGCCGCGTGGCCGTCGTGCCCTGGCTGGACCCTACGGGCCGTTAGATCCCGCCCATTGACTTTACCTGGTTGCGGCCGCTGTTCTTGGCTGCGTAAAGCGCTTCATCCGCCTCGCGCAGCACTGCTTCAACCGTCCGGCTGCCGTCCTGATAGCCGATCCCGATCGAAATCGAACACAGCAGGCTCTCCGTGCCGACGGGCAGGGCTTTCTCTCCGACAACCAGACGGATCTCTTCGGCTTTTTGCATTGCGGCCTTCAGAGACACATCCGGCAAGCATGCGACGAACTCCTCGCCGCCAAAGCGCGCAGCGATACCACCGGGCTGGACGCCCGTCTTCAAAACACCCGCCACAAACCGGATAACCTCGTCGCCGGCCTGATGCCCATGCGTGTCATTGATCAGTTTGAACCGGTCGATGTCCGCCAGCAGAAAGCTGCCCTGGAAATCACGGCCCAGCCCCGCGATCAGCCGGAAGAAGTGGTCACGGCTGTACAATGACGTCATCTGGTCATGCGCCGCCAGGTTCAGCAGCTTTTCATTCAGCATGTGGATTTCAAGCAGACGGCACGCCGCCCAGTATGACGCAACGGGAGCAATAAGCAGCGGCGCCAGCGTCGACGGCACCAAGGCCGCGCGGCTCAGCCCATCGGGCGCGGTCAAACCGGTTACGACCCAAGACACAGCCAGGGAAACAAAAGTCACGCAGGCAACAAAATACCATTTCTGGCTGTTGGTTGTGATCCCCAGCATGAAGTCCCCGAAACTATCCCCAAGGATCATTCTGGTGCAGTTTGTTGCCTAGAGACAATGTATCGAAAGTATAGGCGGCCCGCCGGGGCCGCCTTTGCGGATCAATAAGCAAACTCGCCATAGATACGGTTGAGGTCGCCCTCCCAGGCACCATTGAAGCGTGCCAGCAATTCGTCCGCCGGTACTTTGCCGCTGTCCAGGCTGTCCTTCAGTGCGTTCAGGAAATGGGTTTCATCCGGCACCAGCCCGCCCGCGCCCGGCTTTTGCCGGGCTTTCAGGCCGCTTTCCGAAATCGCCACCACTTCGCGCGCCAGCTCATGCATGCTGATACCGCCCACTTTTGCTTGCAGTCCCTGTTCCGAGGCCGCAACCCGCAACGCATCACGGGTTTCCGCATCCCAGCCCTTGACCAGGTCCCAGGCAGCGTCCAGCGCCGATTGATCGTAGGTCAGACCGACCCAGAACGCCGGCAGAGCACACAGACGCCGCCACGGGCCGCCATCGGCGCCGCGCATTTCGATGAATTTCTTCACCCGGGCCTCGGGGAAAACGGTGGTGAGGTGGTCCGCCCAGTCGCTGAGCGTCGGCGTTTCGCCGGGCAGCGCCGGCAGCTCGCCCTTCAGGAAGTCGCGGAAAGACATGCCCAGCGCATTCACGTATTCGCCGTTGCGGAACACAAAGTACATCGGCACATCAAGCGCATATTGCACCCAGGCCTCGAACCCGAAGCCTTTGTCAAACACAAACGGCAGCATGCCGGTGCGGTCGGCGTCCAGATCGCGCCAGACGCGGGCACGCCAGGACTTGTGGCCGTTGGGCTTGCCGTCCAGGAACGGTGAATTGGCAAACAGCGCGGTTGCCACCGGCTGCAGCGCAAGTGCGACACGCATCTTCTGCACCATGTCAGCCTCGGATTCAAAATCGAGGTTCACCTGCACGGTGCAGGTGCGGCGCATCATGGTGGTGCCCATGGTGCCGACCTTTTGCATATAGCCGTCCATCAGCTTGTAACGGCCCTTGGGCATCAGCGGCATGTCTTCATGGCGCCACACAGGGGCGGCACCCAGGCCGATGAAGCCGACGCCGATCTTGTCGGCGATGTCCTTCACGTCGCGCAGGTGGGCGTTCACCTCGTCGCAGGTCTCGTGGATGGTTTCCAAGGGCGCGCCGGAAAGCTCCAGCTGGCCGCCCGGCTCGAGCGAGATATTGGCGCCGTCCTTGGTCAACCCGATGAGGTTATCGCCTTCGGTCAAAGGCGCCCAGCCGTGGCCGTCGCGCAGGCCGGTCAGCACCGCAAGGATCGAGCGTTCGCCCTCATAAGGCAGCGGCTTCAGCGTATCTTTGCAGAAGCCGAACTTCTCATGCTCGGTGCCGATGCGCCAGTCTTCCTTGGGTTTGCAGCCGTCGGCAAGATATTCTGCAAGCTGTTCGTGACGTTCGATCGGTCCGCCGCCGGACTGGGGAATGGACATGCCTGGCACTCCGTCCTGTTAGGTCTGTCATGAAGGGTCAGTCGTGGGCGGAATCACCGCCGGTGTCAATGCAGGCGCTGATGTTCCGGCCGGCTGGAAGAGCGTTCCCATATCACGACCTGGTGAGGGCCGCGGCGACGCAATTCCGTCAGCATCCGCTCGGTTTTAAGGCCCGGCAGCGCGGCGAAGACGTCGAACAGCGCCTCGTATCCTTCGGCATTCACCGGGATTGCCAGCGGCGGCTGGCCGGGCTGCTCCAGCAGCCAATGCGGCGGTTTGGAGGATTGATCCAGCGCCAGCCGTTCCAGTTCGGACGCGGCCACCGCGCCGCCGGTGAGCGGCCCGAAATAGGCGATCTGCCCTTCGTCCACCTGCACCACGCCAGGACCGCCCGGACCGCGGCGGAACCGCATCCGCTGGGCACCGATAACAGCCGTCACCAGACCGGTGGCCACAAAGGCCCAGCCGGTGATAGCGGTGAAACCAGCTTCGGAGAATGCCCATTTCAACCCCAGCAGAAACATCAATGCCGCGGCAAGGACTTCACGCCATTGCCAGATCGTGGCCCGGGCTTCGGGGCGGATGAAACTCATGTGTTTCGCCTCATAAATACGTTTGGCAAGCGAACTGGCCCGCCGTGCACCTCTTACTTGTGGCGCCGAAGCGGCGGATGCAATGGCCGGCAGGCTGATTGCCGCCTTCGCATTCGTACTGCTGCATCAACTTAGGAAGTTTCCCGCGTTTCATTTCGATAGTTCGGGCGAGTTCGCCCCGCTCGCAACTGGTCAAACCAATTCCTCGCGGGCGGTATGCATGCGCCAAATTTTGGAATTTCCGGTTCAAGACCAGTCCACTTTCAAGCACAATTTCATCGCGATCATCGACAATATGCTTGAAAGTCACCACTCGCTTGTCGAGAAAGTATCCCCCTGTGCCGTACGCGGTTAGCTCAGGGAAAAACTCCAACGCTGTGAAATATGGAGGGCGGCTAACGGCAGAGTATAGATGCGGTGTGCCTTTTTGCATTGCGCTGTAAATGAAATATTCGCCATCTGGCGATAACGCACAATCAAATCCTTACACTCTCGTCTTCACCCACTGCCCAGGCACAATCTTGTGGCCATTTGCATCCCAGGAAACCAACCGGTGCAGGCTGCCGCTTGCCCGGTAAAGGATTACGGCTGAAAAGTTCTCTGCGGCAAAAAACAGATGCAATTCGCGGCGCGGTTTGCCCATCACCAATCCCCCAGCACCTGCTGCCACAGCGTCATCGCCGCCACTGCCGCCGTGTCCGCCCGCAGGATGCGGGGCCCAAGGCTGACGACATGAGACTGCGGGTGATTGTGCAGGCGCTTGCGCTCGGCATCCGAGAATCCGCCCTCGGGGCCGATCAGGATGGCCCAGGGCGCGCCTTTCTGCGTCTCCGCTGCCAGTTGAAGCGCATTGCCGACCTCAGCCTCGTCGCAGAACATCAGCTGCCGCTCTTGCGGCCATTGGTCCAAGAGGCGCGAGAGTTTCTGAAGATCCGCCACTTCAGGCACATAGGTGCCGCCGCATTGCTCCGCTGCCTCAACCGCATGGGCCTGCAACCGGTCCTGGCGGATGCGCTCGGAATTGGTGAAGTCGGTCTGCACCGGCAGGATACGGGCGGCGCCCATCTCGGCGGCCTTCTCAACAATGAAATCGGTGCGCGCCTTCTTGATCGGCGCAAACATCAGCCACAGGTCCGGCGGCATTTGCAGAGGTTTGGTCTGCTCTTGGCACAGCAGCATGCCACCGCGTTTGCCGGCCTCGGCAACCTCAGCCAGCCACTCGCCATCCAGACCGTTGAACAGCGCCACATGGGCGCCAACAGACAGCCGCATCACCCCGAACAGGTAATGCGCCTGATCACGATCCAAGGGAACCGATTGCCCTGCCCCCAAAGGGTGCTCTACATACAGTCTGATTTTTGCACTCATGGGGTCCTACATATGCAAGGCCAGAAGCCAGCGCCAGAGGGTCAGGTCGCGGATGCGGTCCGGGGAAACTGGGTCGACACATATGCGCCGGAGTGGACGCGGCCATATTTGCGGCTGTCCCGTGCCGACCGTCCGATCGGCACCTGGCTGCTGCTGATCCCCTGCTGGTGGGGGCTGGCGCTGGCAATCCTGTCGGATCAGGGCCCGCGCTGGCAGGACCTGTGGATCGCTGCGGGATGTGCCGGCGGCGCCTGGCTGATGCGCGGCGCGGGCTGCACCTGGAATGACATCACCGACCGCAACTTTGACGGCCAGGTAGAGCGCACCCGCTCGCGCCCGATCCCATCGGGGCAGGTCACCGTCAAGCGCGCGCTGGCCTGGATGGGGCTGCAATGCTTGGCAGGCCTTGCGATCCTTTTGACATTTAACCAGGCGGCTGTTGCCATGGGTATCCTGTCGCTCTTGCCGGTTGCGGTCTATCCCTTTGCCAAGCGGTTCACCTGGTGGCCGCAAGTGTTCCTGGGGCTCGCCTTCAACTGGGGCGCCATGCTGGCTTGGGTGGCGCATACCGGTTCTCTCGGCTGGCCGCCGGTTCTGCTATATCTGGCAGGCATCGCCTGGACGCTGTTTTATGACACAATCTATGCCCATCAGGACACTGAGGACGATGCGCTGATCGGGGTGAAATCCACAGCCCGGCTGTTCGGCACGCAAACGCCTATGTGGCTGCGCCGCTTCATCGTGGCCTTTGTCAGCCTGATGGCGCTGGCGGTGATCCTGGCGGTGCAGGACAGCGCCTCGGTGCTGGCCTTGGTGCTGGCGCTGGCCGCGCCTTGGGCGATGGGCTGGCACCTGACCTGGCAGCTGCGCGCCTTTGACGCGGAAAACGCGCCAAGGCTCTTGCAGTTGTTCCGTCTCAACCGCGATACCGGCCTGATTCCGCTGATCTTCTTTGTGCTGGCCATGTTCGCATGATTGAACCGGCGCCGCTGCCGCGGTAAGAGCCTGTAACGCAAACTGGGAATGTTCTGCCATATGCGCCTGTCTAAGCTGTTGATCCCGGGTCTGGCCTTTGCCGCTGCTGCCGGGCTGAGCCTTGTTGCCGCCGGATTTGCCGTCACCGCTGTAGAACGGAGCACGGAAACGGCTGTGCGCCGGGCGCTGGATGACGGCGGTTACACCTGGGCTGAGGTGACTGCCGACGGTCTGCAGGTGCTGCTGGAAGGCACCGCTCCGGATGAGGCAACGCGGTTCTCGGTCAAATCACTGGTCGGCACGGTTGTCGATGCGGCGCGGATCCTCGACGGCATCGAGGTGCCGCCCGCCGATGGCCTGGCACCGCCGCGGTTCTCTGCCGAAATTCTGCGCAATGACAGCGGCATCTCGATTATCGGGCTGATCCCCGCAGGCTCCGGCCGCACTGCGCTGGTCAAGGAGCTTGAGACGCTGGCAGGCCCTGAGAACGTGGCCGATCTGCTGGAAACAGCGAAGTACACGATCCCTGACGGCTGGCAGGAGTCTATGCTGTTTGCGGTGGAAGCCCTGAAGCTGCTGCCGCGCGCCAAAATCTCGGTGGCGGCCGGGGACGTCTCAGTCACCGCCATTTCCGACAGCGTAGACGCCAAGGCGCAGCTGGAGGAACAGCTTGGCCGCACCGCACCGCCGGGCATGCGGCTGGCGCTCGATATCGCGGCGCCGCGCCCGGTGATTACCCCCTTCACCCTGCGTTTCCTGCTGGGTCCGGACGGCGCAGAATTCGATGCCTGCTCCGCCGAAAGCCAGGAAAGCCGCAACCGCATTCTGGCCGCTGCCCGCAAGGCCGGGCTGCAGGATGAGGCGGATTGCGTGATTGGCATGGGTGTGCCCTCCCCCAACTGGGCCCGCGCAGCGGAACTGAGCATTGCAGGCCTGGCCGAACTTGGCGGCGGAGCAGTGACCATTGCCAATGCGGATATCACCCTGGTCGCCGCAGAAGGCACCGAAAGCGCGTTGTTCGACCATGTGGCCGGCGAGCTGGAAAACGCCCTGCCCCGGGTCTTTGCGCTGCACGCGGTCCTGCCTGTGCCGGAAACCCGGGACGCCGGCGGCATCCCTGAATTCACTGCGACCCTCAGCCCTGAAGGCCAGGTGCAACTGCGCGGGCGCCTCACCGATGCCGCGCAGCGCACGGTGGCCGACAGTTATGCCAAGGCGCGGTTCGGGTCGGACAACGTGCACACAGCAGCCCGTGTTGTCGCCGACCTGCCTGACGATTGGCCGGTGCGGGTGCTGGCCGCACTGGAAGCGCTTTCTTATCTGCAACGCGGCGCGGTCACTGTAACGCCTGGCAATCTGGAACTGCGCGGTATGAGCTACCGCAAGGACGCCCCGGCTGAGATTGCCCGGTTCCTGTCGGCCAAACTGGGCGAGGCCGACACCTACGGCCTCGACATCACATATGAAAAGCCGCCCGAACCCAAGGATAAACCGCTGCCGCCGGAACTGTGCGAGGCGCAGCTTGCCAGCGCCCAAGGCGAAGCCAAGATAGCCTTTGAACCCGGCTCGGCCACGATAGCGGCACAAAGCACTGGAACCATGGACCGGATCGCCGAAGTGCTGGGGCGCTGCGGCCCGGTGCGGCTGGAAATCCAAGGCCATACCGACAGCCAGGGCCGCGAGGCGATGAACCACAACCTGAGCCAAGCACGGGCCCAGTCGGTGCTGAACGAGCTGCGGGCGCGCCGGGTGGTCACCTCCACTTTTGCCGCCAAGGGCTATGGCGAAAGCGAGCCGATTGCCGACAACGCAACGGAAGACGGCCGCGAATCCAACCGCCGTATTGAATTCAAATTGATCCGCCCTGCGGCCGCAGAAGACGCCGCCGATACGGGCAGCGGCGAAGAGGCCGCCGAAAGCGCAGAAGACGCACAGGAGACCACAGAGTAATGAACAGGACAGAGTTCATCATCACGACCGCGATCATCCTGTTCGCGGCCTTTGCCCTGGGCTGGTTCGCCAATTGGCTGGTGCACCGCTTCACCCGGGTGCGGCAAAGCGATGTGGCCGACCTCGACCGGATGAGCCAGGAGCTGCATGAGGCGGAAGAAACCCGCGATCAGGCGATCACCTATTTGCAGCAGCGCGAGGCAGAGCTGACCAACCAGCTGACCCAGACCGAGGCCGAACTGCGGGCTGCGATGGATGGTTTACGCGAAGCCCGCAGAGAAGCCGAGGAACTGCGCAGTCAGATCCCCCACTGATCGCCGCGAAAGACGGGGCGCTCCCGCGCCTGCAGACCGCGCTGGCTGCGCCAGCACAGCCTGAACAGCCTTGGGCGTGGCGCCGTGCCGGCGCACGGCGGTTGTCTTTATGCTGAGAAGACCTGACTCTAAGTGAAGTAAAGCGCGCCGAATACACGCCGCTTCGCGGGGCCTGCAGCCTCTTTAACCTGCCACCGTTTGCAACCGGGCTGCACCGCGCATCGCGCGGTGCCGGCCCAACAGGCGGAAATCATCTCCCGATGATTGAACACCTGGCGGGAGCCGCCCCCGCCCAGGCTCTCGGATCACCAGCGTTTGAGGGCATCCTCGTCGGCATCTTTGGCCGCCACCCAATCAGAATCGCCGCTGGCCAGGATTTCCTTTTTCCAGAACGGAGCGCGGGACTTCAGATAGTCCATCAGATATTCCGCCGCCTCAAACGCATCCTTGCGGTGGCGGGCGGCGGTTGCAACCATCATGATGCGCTCGCCAGGTTCAAGGCGGCCATGGCGATGGATGATCAGTGCATCCGCCAGCGACCAGCGTTTTATTGCCTCTTCCGCGATGGCGGTCAGCGCCTTTTTGGTCATGCCTGGATAATGTTCGATCTCCATCGCCTTAAGCCCGCCCTGATCGGCATCCCGCACCACGCCGGTAAATGTCACCACGGCGCCGGCGCCCTCGACGCCGGCCGCAAAGGCGTCGCTTTCGGCACCCAGTTCAAACGGGGTATCCTGAACCGAGATCCGCACAGCTTCAGCCCCCCGTCATCGGCGGGAAAAAGGCAACTTCGCGCACCCCTTCCAGCGGTGCATCGAACTCAGACAGCTCCTGGTCCAGCGCCACCCGCAAGGCCGAGAGATCGGCAAAGGCAGCCGCATAGCGGTCTTCGCGTGCGCGCAGCTCCTCAACCAGGTCCGCTACGGTGGCTGCCGAAGTCTCCAACCGCTCGCGCGGCAGGCCGATGCGTTCGCGCACCCAGGCGAAATAGAGAATGTCCATCAATGGGCCTCCTTCAGATGCGGCAGCGCCTTGCGCAGGTAATCAGCGCCAGTCATCAGGGTGAGCGCTGCAGCAATCCACAGGAGCCACAAGCCCAGACGCCCGGTCCAGATCACACCTGCCTCCTTCCAGCGCAGCCCGAACAGATCTTCCATCTCGCCGGCGATGATCTGGGAGTAGATCTGATCATCCATGCCGAACGATGACATCACCAGGTAATGTTCAAATATCCCCTGCGAAAACAGCGTAGCAATTGCGATCATCTGTGCGGTAGTCTTCCACTTGGCCAGCTTGGTCACTTTCAGCGTGCCGGCCGTGTCGCCCAGATATTCGCGCAAGCCCGAGACAAACACCTCGCGGAACAGGATCACCGTGGCGGGCAGCACCAGCCAGGGCGTCCAATGTTCGGCAGCATAGCCCACCAGGATCATCAGCGCGATCACCACCATCGCCTTGTCGGCGATCGGGTCCAGCATCGCGCCCATCTTGGTTTCCTGCTTCCAAGCCCGTGCCAGATAGCCGTCAAACCAGTCGGTCACCGCCGCCGTGACAAACAGCAGCAGGGCAAACCAGTCCGCATAAGGACGGGAAAAATACAGAAACATCACAGCCAAGCCAGGCGCTGCGACGAGCCGCATCAGGGTGAGGATATTCGGCAGGGTCCACTTCATGACGGGCACATTATCCGGCTGTTTCGCAAGAGGAAAGCGGCCTTGATCAAAATTCGGCGATGGGCGGTTCAGGAGAGGGCGCAGCACCCGTCAGCACCTGCCCCCAGACGCACGCGCGCCATGTTCCGCTCATCCTATGGACGTGTCCAGCAATGCGCCCTTGGCTTCGCCGTGATGGGTGGAATGGTCAAACTTCCGGTGCACCTCGTTCAACCGGTCCCGGTCGATAAAGATATGGTTGTTGATCTCCCGCATCAGATCTTCCTTGGCCAGTTTCAGCGCCTCCGCCTCGGTATCTGCCAGCCCGGTTCCCTTCAGCTTATTCAGCTCCTTAGCGATTTTCTCGCATTCTTTCTTGGCCTTATCCACATGCTGCGCCTCATGAACCAGACAGCACGCATAGAACCGGTACCATTCAATCAGCGCCCGCGGCGACAACCCGCTGACGGACCGTTTCGGGCAGCGCACCGTCGGGTGCAGGACCAGCTTCAGCGCCGAGACTTTGGCCTTCACTTCAAACCAGCCGGTTTTCTTTTCGATCTTGGGCTTGCCGTCAGCCGCGTATTTGCCTTTGGCGGTCAGGCATTCCAGCTCGGTGGTGGTCAGAAACGCCACCTTCTTATTGTCGTTTGGATCCTTCGGCCCCTTGCTTTTGATGCTCTTGGCTATGTCAGGCAGGGTTTTGCCGGATACGGAATAGGTGTCGTAAACAACAGATTTCATGGTCAGGGATACAGGCATAATTCCTCCGGGCAGTAAAACGGCTGCTCTGCAGATCTAGCACGAAACCCGCCAGCCCCAAGACGCCGTCCCTACCCCTGCGCGTGGAAGTGGTCGTAGATCCGTTCGGCCAAGGCCTCGGATATCCCATCCACCGCCCTGAGGTCGGCCAGATTGGCACGGCTCACCGCCTTGGCACTGCCAAAATGCGCCAGCAGCGCACGCTTGCGGGAGGCGCCTACCCCCGGCACCTCGTCCAGCGGTGTCGCGCTCATCGCTTTGGCGCGTTTGGCGCGGTGGGTGCCGATTGCGAACCTGTGCGCCTCGTCGCGCATCCGCTGGATAAAATAAAGCACCGGATCGTTGCGCTGCAGGGCAAAGGCCCGTTCGCCGGTGCGGTGGAATTCCTCCTTGCCGTGGTCGCGGTCGACGCCTTTGGCCACCCCCACCATAGGGATGTCCTGCACGCCATGTTCCGCCATGATTTCTGCCACGGCGGAAACCTGCCCCGCACCGCCGTCGATCAGTAGCAGATCCGGCCACAGGCCCTTGTCCCGATCCGGGTCCTCTTTCAACAGGCGCGAAAAACGCCGGTTCAGCACCTCCTTCATCATGCCGAAGTCATCGCCAGGCACCAGATCATCACCCTTGATGTTGAACTTGCGGTAGGCGTTTTTCAGGAACCCTTCCGGCCCCATCACGATCATGCCCCCCACTGCATTGGTGCCCTGGATGTGAGAGTTGTCGTAGACCTCAATCCGCTGCGGTGGGCCTTCAAGGCCAAATGCCTCGGCCAGCCCGCGCAGCAGCTTGGCCTGGGTTGCGCTTTCGGCCATACGGCGGGCCAGGCTTTCGCGGGCGTTGCGCACGGCAAAAGCCACCAGCTCAGTCTTTTCGCCGCGCTGGGGCACCAGCAGTTCGACCTTGCGCTCTGCCTTCTCGCTCAGCGCCGCCTCCATCAGATCGGCGTTTTCAATCGCATCCGACAAGATCAGCTGCCGCGGCGGTTCCTTGTTGCTGTAGAACTGACCCAGGAAGGCCTCCATGACCTCTGCCGGGCTGTTGTCGGCATCCACCCGCGGGTAGAAATCCTGATTGCCCCAGTTCTGATTGGCGCGGATGAAGAAGACCTGCACGCAGGCCTGGCCGCCATCCATATGCAGGCCGATCACATCCGCCTCGGCCACGCCGCGCGGGTTGATGCCCTGGGACGATTGCACCTGTGTCAGCGCCTTGATTCGGTCGCGCAGGGCAGCGGCACGCTCAAACTCCATCGCCTCGGACGCCGCCATCATCTGCTCGGCCAGCTCCTCCTGGATCTTGGTGGACCGGCCCGACAAAAAGCGCTCGGCGTCGCGCACGCTGCCGGCATAATCCTCTTCGCTGATAAGACCGGTACAGGGCGCGGTGCAGCGCTTGATCTGATACTGCAGGCAGGGGCGTGTGCGGGTCTCGAACATCGAATCCGAACAGTTGCGCAGCAGGAATGCCTTCTGTAGTTGGTTCAGCGTCCGGTTTACAGCACCTGCGCTGGCAAAGGGGCCGAAATAGCTGCCCTTCTGCTTTCGCGCACCGCGGTGCTTCTTGATCTGCGGAAAGGCGTGATCCTTAGCGACCAGAATATTCGGGAAGCTTTTATCGTCGCGCAAAAGCACATTGTACTTGGGCTTCAGCTGCTTGATCAGGTTCTGTTCCAGCAGCAGCGCCTCGGTTTCCGTCCGCGTGGTCAGGAACATCATCGAAGCCGTGAGCGCGATCATCCGCTCGATCCGCGGGCTGTTGCCGGGGCGGCTGTAGTTCGACACCCGCGCCTTGAGATTGCGCGCCTTGCCCACATAAAGCACCCGGCTGTCGGCATCCAGCATCCGGTAAACACCGGGCGAAGCATCCAGTGTTTTGAGGTAATCCTGGATCACGGCATAGCCGGTTCTTGGCGTTTCGGCGGGCGAATCCGCGGGAGGGGCAGCGGGCAGGTCAGTCATGCGCCCAGACATATGATTCCCCGCCGCTGGCTGCAATGTTTGCCTGCCCGGATCAAGTGCGGGGAAATCCACCGAAGCTGTGGATAACTACGGAGATATCTTTGGGCTATCCCGCCTTTTTCCTTATTATTTGGTGGTTTTGGATGAATGCTTAAAAATTAGGCGATTTGATAAAGCGTTGTTTTTAGTGATAACTTTTCACCACCCCTGTCAAGGTTTTGAAAACAAAGGCACTTTTGTAACGCTTCCGTGACGGCACCTAAACCAGTGCAAAACTTTTGGGGAAACAGACGTTTTCGCCCCTGTTTGCGTCACTCCACCCCGTCGCTGTCCGGGGTCTGCCAGGCCAGGTGCTGGCCGCCATCGGCGCAGATCATCTGCCCCGTAACCGCCTTGGCCTGCAGCAAATAGGACAGAGCCGCGGTAATGTCTTCGGCATCCGCACCCCGCTGCAGGATGGTAGCTGCGCGCTGGCGGGCAAACTGCTCCTGGCTTTGCCGCGGCCCCTGCAAAGTTGGCCCCGGTCCGATGGCGTTGACCCGGATCTGCGGCGCCAGTGCCTGCGCGGCTGTCTGCGTCAGCGTCCACAGCGCAGACTTCGCCAGCGTGTAGCTCATGAAGTCAGGCGTCAGCTTGCGCACCCGCTGATCGATCATGTTGACCGCCAGTCCCCATGCGCGCGGCTCACCGCCGGCATCCCGCACCAGCGGCACCTGCTGCGCGGCCATTGCCTGCAGCAGCACAAACGGTGCCCGCAGGTTGCTGTCCAGATGCCGGTCCCAGCTGTTTCGCGTGGCGGTGGGCAGCGTGTCATGCTCAAAAACCGAGGCATTGTTGACCAGGCAAGTGACCGGACCGCCCAAGGCCTCAGCCGCGCGGGGCAGCAAGTCCTGCGTCTGTTCTTCGTCCAGAAGATCCGCCTGCAGCACCACCGCAACCCGCCCCAGAGCACGGATCTGCCGCGCTGTATCCGCAGCCTCCCGCGCCGAGGACACAAAATGGACGGCAACGTCGTACCCGCGCGCGGCCAGTTCCAGCGCCATCGCCCGGCCCAAACGCCTGCCCGCTCCAGTCACCAATGCCCGCATCAGTTTCTCCCCGCTGCCACTGCAGAGAAAGAGTTAGAACAGCACGGCCATATACGCCAGATAGAGCGCCGTAAGAATCACGCCCCAGATGCGGGTGATGTCCTGCTTCAAGAAGACAAAAGGGATCAGCAGCAGCGAAGCGCCTAGCATCACCCAAAGATCGAACCGCAGGAATTCCGGGTCCACGCTGATCGGGCCGATAAAGGTGGCGATGCCGATGATGGCCAGCAGATTGAACATGTTGGACCCGATCACATTGCCCAGCGCCACATCGGCCTGCCGGCGCATTGCGGCCATGACAGTGGTCGCCAGTTCCGGCAGCGAGGTGCCAATCGCCACCAGGGTCAGGCCGATCACGGTTTCGCTGATCCCGTAGGTGCGGGCAATGATGCTGGCATTGTCCACCAGCAGATCGGCACCCAGCGGCAGGCCGATCAAACCCAGCAGCAGATAGGTGCAGACGCGCCAATAGGGCATGTCCGGATCGGCTTCCTCGATCTCTTCCAGGTCCGTGTCTGCTACGCAATTGTTGCCATTGCGCCGGTGATTGCGCACTTCGCGAAACGCCACACCCAGCACCACGGTCAACGCAGCCAGCAGGATCAGGCCGGACCAGACGGTGAAGGTGCCGCAAAAGGCAAGACCGATGAACAGGACCGAGGCGGTCAGCATGAAGACATAGTTTTTTCGGGTGTTGCATTCGCTGGTGTGCAAGGCCCGCATCAGCGCGGGAATACCCAGCACCAGCAGTATGTTGGCAGTGTTGGACCCGACCACATTGCCCATCGCGATTCCATCGGCGCCCTCATGCACCGCATTGATGGCAATCAGCAATTCCGGCGCCGAGGTGCCAAAGGCCACGATCGTCAGGCTGACAATCAGCGCAGGCACCCCTAGCCGCAGGCTGAGGTTCACCGCCCCGCGCACCAGCGCGTCGCCTGCCAGCAGCAGGATCACCAGGCCCAGAGCCGAATAAAGCCATGGCATCATTTGCCACGATCTCCTTTTTTGCAGGCACAGGGGCCTTTGCCGATCCGGAAGCGGCCGCAGGAGGGGCAACGCCTGGAATTGATCTGTTTCTGACCTGGGAAGCGCAGCTTGCCGAACATGGCAAGCACCGCCATCACCACCAGAAAAAGTGCGACAACTTTGAACAGCACGTCAGAGGCCGAAACGCGCGTATTCCGCCCGCTCCTCGATCCCGGCCAGCGCATCCTGCGCGGCCTGCATGCCAATGCGGCTGAGCAGCGGTTTCCTAAGCCCGTAGCGGCGGAAGCGGACCTTCTCGCCGAAACGCTCCTGCATCTTGGGTTTCAGGTGGCCGATGCCGTCAATCAATCCCAGCTCCAGTGCTCTGCGGGCCAGCCAGATCTCGCCGGTGAACAGGTTTTCCTCACTGTGCAGCTTGGAGCCGCGGCGGTCTGTGACATGGTCGATGAAATTGGCGTGGATGTCGTTCAGGATCACCTTCAGGCGCTGCACATCCTCGGGATCTTCCGGGCGGAAGGGATCCAGCATGGATTTGCTCTCGCCGGCGGTATAGACACGGCGCTCCACGCCTTGGCGGGCCAGCAGCACATGGGCGCCAAAGCCGGCGGAGATCACCCCGACCGAGCCCAGCACCGAGCTGGCATCTGCCCAGATCTCATCTGCTGAGGCCGCCAGCCAGTAGCCGCCTGACGCCGCAACGTCCTCGACAAAGGCGTAGACCGGAATGTTCAGCTCTTCTGCTAGGCGGCGAATGCGGGCACCGATCAGAGAGCTTTGCACCGGCGAGCCGCCAGGCGAATTGATTTCCAGCGCCACTGCAGCAGGTTTGCCTTTGCGGAAGGCGCGCTCCAGCACCGGCGCCAGGGCGCTGTCGCTCAGGGAGCCGCGGCCCGGCATGCCGATGGCCCCATTGAGGCGCACCACTGCAACCAGCGGCTGTCTTTTCAGGAAAGGCAGGCGAAATCTCATGGCGCCGATGTAGAGGGCCGCCCGGAGTGAAACAAGATGCGCGCCCCGGGGAATTGGCGTGAAATGCAAAAACCGCACAGCCGCGGGCAAAATTGCAACGCTGCCTTATGGCGCCAGCCAAGGCTCTCCCGCCCGTCAGGTCAGCAGCTTGCAGCTGCAGCCTTCCCGTTGGGCCAGGCGCCGCGCTGGCGCGCGGCGCGGCACTCTGCGCCGCTTCTAAGCGCCCCCTTGGCACGCGAAGCGTGCCAGGCCCAACCGGGGAGGACGCCCTGCAGGTGTCCGGAGCGGGCGGGAGCTCCCCTTCAGGCCCGAATCCGCCAGCCGGTTTTGAAGATCCACCAGATGACGCCCATGCAGGCCAGGGTAAACCCGCCAATGGCACACAGGCTCAGCAGCACCGGCACATCCGCCTGACCAAAAAACGCCCAGCGGAAGCCCGATACCAGATAGACCACCGGATTGAACAGGGTGACGATCTGCCAGACCGGCGGCAGCATCGAGATCGAATAGAAAGAGCCGCCCAGGAACACCAGCGGCGTCACCACCAGCAAGGGCACCAGCTGCAGCTGCTCGAAATTCCCGGCCCAGATACCAATGATGAACCCCATCAGTGAGAAGCTGAGACAGGTCAGCACCAGAAACGCCACCATGGCAACTGGGTGCTGGATGGACAGATCCACAAACAACGACGCCGTGCACAGGATCACCACGCCGATAAACAGCGACTTGGTTGCTGCCGCCCCGACAAACCCTGCAACCACTTCCAGAAAAGTGATCGGTGCCGACAGGATTTCGTAGATGTTGCCGATGAATTTCGGGAAATAGATCCCGAAAGACGCATTGGAGATGCTCTGGGTGATCACCGACAGCATGATCAGCCCCGGCACGATGAAGGCCCCGTAATCGATCCCGTCAACCTCCTGGATCCGGCTGCCGATGGCGCTGCCGAAGACCACAAAATACAGCGATGTGGACAGTACCGGCGAGATGAAACTTTGCAGAAAGGTGCGCCAGAACCGCGCCATTTCCGCCTTGTAGATGGTTGCGACCGCTGTCCAGTTCATGCTGCATCCCCCTGAACTGCGCCGGCCGAAGCCCCGTTACCCGAAACCAGCCCGACAAAGATATCTTCCAGGCTGGATTCCCGTGTTTGCACATCCGCCAGCACCAGCCCGGCCTGCGCAACGTCATTCAACAGCGTGGTGATGCCGGTCCGTTCGGCCCTTGTGTCATAGGTGTACAGCAGCGCACTGCCGCCATTCACCAGCTGCAATTCATGCCGCGCCAGTGCTTCGGGAATGACGTCAACCGGCGTGGTCAGCTGCACTTCCAGCTGCTTCTGCCCCATCCGGGCCATCAGCTGTTCCTTCGCTTCGACCAGCAGCAATTCACCGCCGGTGATCACACCTACCCGGTCAGCAATCGCTTCGGCTTCCTCGATGTAGTGGGTGGTCAGGATGATGGTCACGCCGTCGGCCTTCAGCTCACCCACAATCGCCCACATGTCCTTGCGCAGTTCCACATCCACGCCTGCGGTAGGTTCGTCCAGGAACAGGATGCGCGGATCATGCGCCAGCGCCTTGGCAATCAGCACCCGGCGCTTCATGCCGCCGGACAGCTCCATGACCTTGGCGTCCCGTTTCTCCCACAGCGACAGCTTGCGCAGCACGTCCTCGATCCGCGCCGGATCAGCAGGTTTCCCGAACAGTCCGCGCGAAAAACTGACGGTGTCATGCACCTTGGCAAAAGGCTCAAGAGTGATCTCCTGCGGCACCAGCCCGATCAGCGAGCGCGCAGCGCGGAACTCGGCCACATTGTCGAAACCGCCGACGCTGACGCTGCCAGAAGTCGCGGTTGTGATGCCGCAAATCGTTGAAATCAGGGTGGTCTTACCCGCACCATTGGGGCCGAGCAGGGCCAGGATCTCACCTTTTTCAATATCAAGCGAGACGCCTTTCAGCGCCTCGAAACCGCCGTCATAAACCTTGCGCAGGTCGCGGATGGACAGGATGGACTCCATGGTGCCTCCGGCATGTTCTCAAATCCCGGCCACACTAACGGGCGCCTGCCGCCTCTGCCAGCCCCCGCCTTGCAGACGCGCCTGTGCGCCTGCGCAGAGCTGATAAGGGGATCAGCCGCGGCCCGTCACCTTGCTGAACCAGCCTTTCTTTTCGCCCTCTTCAGGGGTCTCTTCACCGTCTTCACCGTCTTCACCGGCCTCCTCTTGCGGCGCCAAGTGCGCCTGCAGATTGGCAAAAAACTGATCCGCCATTTTTTTGGCAAAGCCGTCGATGATGCGGCTGCCAAGCTGCGCCAGCTTGCCACCGACCTTGGCTTCCACTTCATACGACAACAGTGTGCCGGTCTCCGACGGCGCCAGAGTCACCACGGCCCCGCCTTTGGCAAAACCGGCCGCACCGCCTTTGCCTTCTCCGGAAATGGTCAGCGTTTCATTCTCTACAAGATCCGACAGGCCGACCTGCCCTTTGAAGGTGGCTTTGACCGGGCCGACCTTCTGGGTGACGGTGGCCTCGAACCCCTCCTCCGGCGTGCCGGTGACCTCCTGCGCACCGGGCACACAGGCCTTCAGCACCTCCGGCGTCAGCAGCGCCGCATAGACGGTTGCGGGCTCGGCGGCGATCTCCTTCTGGTCACTCATCTGCATGGGCTAGGCCTCCCTGGCGTATGTTTCCGGTTCCTCTCAGACCTAGCCGCACCGCAGCCCCCTGCCAAGCCGGCATTGACCGCCCCCTCTGATCTGCACCGCTCAAGCCAGCATACGCAGCGCAAATGCCGGTGCGTCAGCCATGATGATTTTATCTTGACGTCGAGATTTTTGTACATTATCTCGATGACAAGATAAATCATGGAGCATACAATGAAGATCATCATTTTCGGCGCCACCGGCGATGTGGGCAGTGCAGCCGTAAAAGCCGCAGCGCAGCGTGACCATCAGGTAACGGCCGTGTCGCGAGATCCTTCGGCTCTTGCCGCAATCAGCCCCTTGGTCACTCCGCTGCCTCTGGATCTGCTGGCGGACCCTCACTCCGCAGTCGAAGCGGCAGCAGGCCATGATCTGGTCATCAGCGCCCTGCGCCCGCCTGCCGGGCGTGAAGAGGATCTGATCCCGCTGACCCGCACCGCAGTACAGGCAGCGCGTCACGCAAACGTCCCGGCCCTGGTGACTGGCGGCGCCGCCTTGCTTAAGCTGGCGGACGGCGGCGGCCACACGGTGCTGAGCGCACCGGGTTTCCTGCCCGAAGGCTCTCGGCTTATTGCCGAAGCCTGCGCGGCGCAAGACGCCATGCTGGAACAGGAAACTGGCGTGGAATGGACCTGCTTGCGCCCGCCTGCACTGCTGACTGAAGGGCCGCTGACCGGCCAATACCTGCTTGGCACCGATACGCTGCTGACGAATGCGGCAGGTGTTTCGCAAATCTCCTTTGCGGATTTCGGCGCGGCGCTGCTGGATTTGGCTGAAAACCCGCACCATGCCAGCCAAAGACTGACTGTTGCCTGGGGCACTCCCGCCCCTGCCCTGGCGGCCGGCTGACGCCGGTCCTTGGGCCGCGTTGGGTCGGCCAGCGTGCTGCGCACGCTGCAGCAGCGCTCCAGCGGCGTCTGTGTCTCTCTGACCGCCAGGCCAGGTTCGAGCCTTCATCGGGACGGTTCCCAGGCGCCGCCGTTCCGGCCGGGACGGCTTGTTGCAAGCGGGCCCGGCGCCGCGCACCAGCGCGGCGCCGGGCCCAAGGCTTTGTCTTGCATCCTTGATGCATGGCAAAGGCGCGGGAGCCTGCCGCTCCTTGGTTGGCGCATGGTCTTGCTCCTGAGGGAGGCCCCCCCTAATACGGCAACCCGACGTAATTCTCTGCCAGAGAGGCCTGCGCCGCCTCCGAGGAGAACAGGTAATCCAGATCCGCCCGCTGCAACCGTAGATCGGTCTCGGTTCCTTGCGGGAAACGATGCAGCAGATTGGTCATCCACCAGCTGAACCGCTCCGCCTTCCAGACCCGCGACAATGCATTTTCGGAATAGCGGTCCAGCGCGGTGCTGTCGCCCTGCAGATAGTGGTCCAGAAACCCATGGTAGAGGTAGTAAATGTCCGAGGCCGCCGAATTCAGCCCCTTGGCGCCGGTCGGCGGCACGATATGGGCCGCGTCGCCCGCCAGGAACAGATTGCCATACCGCATCGGCTCGGCCACGAAACTGCGCAACGGCGCAATCGACTTCTCGATCGACGGGCCGGTTTCCAACTGCGCAGCGACCCCGTCCGGCAGGCGGCGCTTCAGCTCTGCCCAGAAGTCTGCGTCGCTCCAATCCTCTGCCCGGTCTGTCAGCGGCACCTGGATGTAATAGCGGCTCAGCATCCGGCTGCGCAGCGAGCATAGGGCAAATCCCCGTTCATGGCGGGCATAGACCAGCTCTTCCGCCACCGGCGGTGTTTCCGACAAAACCCCAAGCCAGCCGAAAGGATAGACCTTCTCGTATTCTTTCAGCACCTCCGCCGGAATGGATTTGCGGCTGACCCCGTGAAAGCCGTCGGCCCCAACAATGAAATCGCAGTCTGCCCGTTGCACTGCGCCATCCCGCTCCCAGGTCGCATAGGGACGCGCATCCGTCAGTGCATGCGGCTGCACATTCTGCACATTATGCAGGATCACCCCGCCCATCGAGTCGCGCGCCGCGTAAAGATCGCGGGTCACTTCGGTTTGGCCGTAAACCATCACCGTCTCGCCGCCGGTATGCTTTGCCAGATCGATCCGGTCCAGGCGACCCTGATGGGCAATATGGAACCCCTCGTGGATCTCCCCTTCACGGTCCATCCGCCCGCTGCAACCGGCCTCACGCATCAGATTGACAAAGCCGTGTTCCAGCACGCCGGCGCGGATCCGGCCCAAGACATACTCCCGCGTGTGCTTTTCCAGCACAATCGAGCGGATACCCTTGCGATGGAGCAGCTGCGACAGCAGCAGCCCCGAAGGCCCGCCGCCAATGATGACAACCTGCGTCTGATGCCTGGACATGCGCGTTCCCCAATATTGTTCGGCCTGTGCGTGCAGCGTGAATCCTGTACGTGCAGCGTGAATTATGCCCTGCGCCTGCATGTTTGCGAATGGACCCACTGCGCCAAAACTTGTACATTTCGCACATGCCATCACAGCCCCTCATCGACACCTACAACCTGTTTGGCGAGACCGCGGAACTTGCCGGTGTCCTGCATGTGGAGACCATCCGCAGCCGATCCGAGCTATATGATTGGGAGTTGCGGCCGCACCGCCATGCCCGGCTGCACCAGCTGCTGGTGCTGACCAGCGGCGCCGGAGAAGCCGATCTTGACGGAAACAGGCATTCTCTGCCACCGCCCTGCCTGATCAATGTGCCCCGTGGCGTGGTGCATGGCTTCCGCTTTGGCAACGGCACGGGTGGCTGGGTGATCACCCTGGCGTCGGATTTTCTGGATCAAAGCCTGGCACCGGGTGAAGGGATGCGCGCGCCGCTGGATCTGCCTGCCGTCCTGCCTTTGCCCGAAGGGCTGCAAGGCCTGGCGGCGGGCCTATTCCGTGAATACCAAGGCAAGGGCTTTGGCCGCGCGCAAATGCTGCGCGGGCTGGCGCTGTCGGTCACCGCTTTGGCGGCCCGCGCCATCGCAGCCGCCCACGAAGCGGATCCGCAGGCCCCTGCCAGCCCGCTGTTTGCCCGGTTTGAAGCCCTGGTCGAGCGCGACTTCCGCCTGCGGCGCCCGCTAGCGGACTACGCTTGCGAGCTGGCTGTTTCTGCAACCCACCTCAACCGCATCGCCCATCAGGCCACCGGCCAGCCGGCCTCGGCGCTGGTCCGCGCCCGTGTCCTGCGCGAAGCGCGGAGGCTGCTGATCTATACCAATCTGACCGCAGCGCAGGTCGCCTATGAGCTGGGCTTTACCGATCCCGCCCATTTCAGCCGGATCTTTGCCAAGGGTACTGGACTGCCGCCACGGAAGTTCCGCCAGCAGCTTGCTGAAAGCGGCTGATCCGCAGCAGACTGGTCCAGCCGGGTATCACGAAAGGGGCCGAAATGCTGCAAGGGATCCGCATTCTGGAAGTCGAGGGTCTGGGTCCCGGCCCTTTCGCCGCGATGACGCTGGGCGATCTGGGAGCCGAGGTGATCTGCGTGCACCGCCCGGGTTCCAGACACACACCCGGAATGCCGGAACACTCCTTGCTGGACCGCGGCAAACGGTCAATCACCCTGGACCTGAAAGATCCCGCAGATGCGGAAACCTTTCTGGCCCTCACCGCCACAGCAGACGGGCTGATCGAGGGTTTCCGCCCCGGCGTGATGGAACGGCTGGGGCTGGGGCCGGAAGACTGCCGCGCAGTGAACCCCGCTCTGGTGTATGGCCGCATGACCGGCTGGGGACAGGACAGCCCGCTGGCCCAGACGGCGGGGCATGATCTCAACTACATCTCGCTATCCGGCGCACTCTGGTACGCCTCTGCTCCCGGCGATGCACCGCTGACGCCGGCAACTTTGGTGGGGGATATCGGCGGTGGGGCGATGTATCTGGTCGCCGGGATGCTGGCAGGTATCATGCGGGCCAGATCCACTGGCGTGGGCTGCGTTGTGGACGCCGCGATCTATGACGGTTCGGCCCATATGATGAACCTGCTGATGAGCATCCGCCAAGCCGGGAACTTCGGTGTGAAGCGCGGCGCAAACCTGCTCGACGGTCCGCATTGGAGCCGGACCTATGCCTGCGCCGATGGCGGCTATGTCTCTGTGCAGTGCCTGGAGCCGAAATTCTACGCACTGTTTTTGGGCAAACTGGGGCTGGCAGAAGACGCAGGCTTTCAGCAGCAGTTCGAGAAATCCCTTTGGCCCGCTCTCACCGGTCGCCTTGCAGGGATCTTTGCCAGCCGGCCGCGTGATCATTGGGCCGCGCTGTTCGAGGGCACGGATGCCTGCGTGGCCCCGGTGCTGAACCCCGAGGAAGCACTGGCGCACCCGATGAACACCCGCGGCACATGGGCCGAGGCGCAGGGCGTTCTGCAAGCTGCTCCTGCCCCGCGGTTTTCAGATCAGCCGGACTGGACCCCGCCGGATATCCCCGCACGCGGACAGCATACGGAAGAGATCCTGGCGGAGTTGAGCCATCTGTAAGCTCAGTCTTCTGTCTTGGTTTTTTCGGCGGCCGCCTTCATGCGCTTCAGCAGCTCGCTCTTGTCCGTTTGCTTGCCAAAAGGATTCTTCTTGGTCCCTTTTGCATTATGTTCGGCGTGACGTGGTTTATTCTTGCCCATCTTGGGTGCTCCAGATTTACCGTAATCCACCGTTATGTCCTCACTCGCGGCGCGTATTGCTGCGCTGATGCCCGAAACCGCCGCCCGGCACAAGGCCGGGCCGGCTGGAAGCATCAGCCGTTCCGGACCGTATCGATCATCAGCTGCACATTCGCCGGGTCAGCATCCGGAGTGATGCCGTGGCCCAGGTTAAAGATATGCGGGCCGTTCCTGAAGGCCTCGACGATGCGGCGGGTGTCATCCACCAGGTCCTGCCCGCCGCTAACCATATGGCGCGAGGCCAGGTTGCCCTGCACGCAGCCGTCTACCTGCACATGCGCAGCCGCCCAGGCCGGATCCACCGAATTATCCAGCGCGACACAGTCGATACCGGTTGCCTTGGCAAAGCCCGTGTACTTTTCACCCGCTTCACGCGGGAAGCCGATCACCGGGATGCCCGGATGACGCTCTTTCAATGCCGCAGTAATCTGGCGGCAGGGTTCCAGCGCATACTTCTGGAACGCTTCGCCCTTCAGCGAGCCGGCCCAGCTGTCGAAGATCTTAACCACTTCGGCGCCCGCTTCGATCTGTTTGGACAGGTAATCGATGGTCGCCTCGGTAATCCGCGCCAGCAGCGTCTCGAACAGCGCGGTGTTTTCCATCCGCAGCGCATGGGCCGGGCCTTGGTCCGGCGTGCCGCGGCCCGCAATCATATAGGTGGCGACAGTCCAGGGCGCGCCGGCAAAGCCGATCAGCGTGGTTTCCGCCGGCAACTCGCGCGACAGGATGCGGACAGTCTCATAAATCGGATTCAGCGTCTCGTGGATATCCGATGCCGGGCCCAGCTTGGCAAAGTCACTCTCCGTGGTGATGGTCGACAGCCGCGGGCCTTCCCCGGTCACGAACCACAGATCCGCCCCCAGCGCCTGCGGGATCAGCAGGATGTCGGCAAACAGGATTGCAGCATCAAACCCATAGCGGCGGATCGGCTGCAGCGTCACTTCGGCAGCGAGTTCGGGATTGTAGCAAAGCGACAGGAAATCCCCGGCCTCGGCCCGCGTCGCGCGGTACTCCGGCAGATAGCGGCCCGCCTGGCGCATCATCCAGATTGGCGGCACATCCTGTGTTTCACCCGCCAATGCGCGCAGCAGCTTCTTTTGTCCGGCCATTGTCATCCTCGCTCTCATTCGCCCACATGGATCGCCTCCTGAGGTCACGCCTGAGGGGCGGAATGTCAAGAGCAGGGGCGATCTGCCGCGCCCTGCCCCGATGCACCTTGTTCTATGTCAAAGCCGCCGCAGCACCCGTGTGAGAGAGGCAAAAACCGGTTTCCACCGGGGCGCAATCTGATTTAAGGCTTTCCCCATGACACTGACCCTGCCCTCCCCCGCCTCGCCCCT
This sequence comes from Leisingera sp. F5, assembly GCF_001593695.1. NCBI lineage: Bacteria > Pseudomonadati > Pseudomonadota > Alphaproteobacteria > Rhodobacterales > Roseobacteraceae > Leisingera > Leisingera sp. F5. The sequence continues at coordinate 119,288 of NZ_LUKH01000015.1, forward strand.
GAAAATCGGCACCCGCGGATCGCCGCTGGCGCTGGCCCAGGCCTATGAGACCCGCAGCCGCCTGGCCGCCGCATTCGATCTGCCGCAAGAGGCGTTCGAAGTTGTGGTGATCAAGACCACTGGCGACAATCAGGCGCTGATCGCAGCGGACAAGCCGCTGAAGGAACTGGGCGGCAAGGGGCTGTTCACCAAGGAAATCGAAGAGGATCTGCTGTCCGGCGCCATCGACATCGCGGTGCATTCGATGAAGGACATGCCGGTGCTGCAGCCGGAAGGCCTGGCGCTGGATACATATCTGCCCCGAGAAGATGTGCGGGATGCGTTCATTTCCCCGTCGCTGCAATCGTTGCATGACCTGGCGGAGGGCGCGGTGGTCGGCACTTCATCGCTGCGCCGCCGCGCGCAGCTCTTGAACCGCCGCCCCGACCTGAACGCCGTAGAATTCCGCGGCAACGTGCAGACCCGCCTGCGCAAACTGTCGGAGGGCGTGGCGGAATGCACTTTCCTGGCGATGGCCGGCCTCAACCGGCTAGCAATGGCCGATGTGCCTGCCACTGCGATCGAAACAAACGACATGCTGCCCGCTGTGGCCCAAGGCGCCATCGGCATCGAACGCCGCGCGGACGACAGCCGCGCAGCTGAGATGCTATCGGCGATCCACGATCATGAGACCGGCCAGCGGCTGGCAGCCGAACGCGCCTTTCTGGCGGCGCTTGACGGCTCCTGCGAGACTCCGATAGCGGGCCTTGCCGAACTCGACGGCCCCACCCTGCGCCTGCGCGGCGAAGTGCTGCGCCCGGATGGCTCCGAAGCGATCAATGACGACCGGACCTGCCCGGTGGAAGACGGCGCGGAGCTGGGCCGGGAGATGGCGGCAAAGCTACTGGAGAAAGCTGGCAAGGGCTTCTTCGACTGGAAAGCTTAATCGGCGCCCTTCTCTTTGCGAGGCTCTGCCTCGCGCTCCAGGATTATGTGTTTGCTATTGCGCCAATTAACCCGTGCAAGGAAGCTGGGGCAGTCGCTGCTCCAGTTGGCCGACCGGGGCAGCGGTGGCGGGCGCTCCGATGACCTGAGCGGATGGCTTACGGGCGTCAAATATCTTGCCGCCCGCCACACCATATAGCCGCCCATCCGAACGCGGAAGGGCAGAAGGGTCTTCGCGGCCAAACATATTCGAGGAACAGGATACCCATATGGGCAAGGCATCCCGCCCGCCCCAAAGCGTATCATCGCATTTGAAGCCTCTAAAGCCAGTTTGCACGGTGCACGCCCCGCCGGATGACCGGCAAGTGATGATTAACAACACTCCTGCCGCATTCAGGAAACTGCTGCGGCAAGCCGGCAAACTGGAAGCATCTTTCGCCATCTGCGAGGCATCCCGCGGCTATGAACGGCATGTGTTTTCGCGCTGCGCGGATGCCGGTTTGCGCGCGCATCGGTCACATGGCGCCCGAACCCGCAACTTCGCATGATACCTTGGACTTGCGTCCAAAACAGATGCCATCGATGCCTGGATGCTTGCGTTGTTTGCTCAGAAGTCAGACGGGGTGCGGCTCTGGAAACCCGTTGCCCCGGAAGCCGAGGAATTGCGCGCGCTGCGCCGCCGCCGGGATGACCTCGCGAAGATTGCCAGGGGAGAACAAAACCGCTTGGAGCATGCCAAAATCAGGGTAATACGCCTTTCTCTGCAGCGTCATGTCCGGTCCATGTCGCGCGAGATGGATGACCTGGGCAAACGGATTGAAGACCTCATTGCCGCAACGCCGGCATCCCGGCACAAATCCCGGCTGATACAATCCACCAAGGGGATCGGGCCGAAGACAGCGGCGGCCAGTCTGGCGTATGTGCCGGAACTGGGCGACCTGACGAAGGGAGAGGCTGCATCCATCGTTGGGCTTGCGCCCTTTGCACGGCATCCCGGCACCCTGCGGGGGCACAGGCATGTCTCCGGCGGGCGCCGGGACGCACACGCCAGTCTTTACATGGCCGCCCTTTCCGCTCTGCGTTCCAACCCTGCTTTCCGGGGTTTCGCGGCCCGCCTCAAGGCACGCGGCAAACCCGCCAAGGCCGTCATCACCGCCATCATGCGCAAGCTCATCGTGATCATGAACGCCAAGCTCAAAGACGGGCAGGCGTCAAATCGCTACGGCGCGGCAACATAGCAACTTCCGGCATTCGCGGCGCCTGGCATGAACTCACCCATGCGGGAAAAAGCGCGCTTTCGCTGCAAGCTGCCACAATGGCGGCAAACTGCGCATTGTGCCTGCGACGGTCCATTGGAGGGCGAAAGGAGGAATCCGCTTGCGCGGCGGTGGCATTTGTTGCTGGCGTTCTGAACTGGCCTTTATGCTGCACGTTTTGCGGTTTTTGCGACCTGTCCGACGATTGGGGCTTTCTCAGCCGACAAAGGAGGTTGCAATGACAGAGGAGAGAACGGCCCCGCTTCGCGAGCGGATGATCGAAGACATGCGCATCCGTGGCATGGGTGCCAAGCCCCAGCAAGGTCATATCCGGGCGGTAAAGCACTTTGCATGGTTCATTGGCCGCTCACCGGACGCAGCGGCACCAGACGAGTTGCGGGCCTGCCAGCTTCACATGACCGGTACCGGGGTGACGACCGGCACCTTTAACGCTCGGATCGTCTCGCGAGGGTTCTTCTTCGGCGCGGCCTGCGGGCGGGAGGAGATGAAGCGGTATATGCAGTTCCGGCGCAAGCCGAAGAAGCTGCCGGCCGTATTGAGCGTGCAAGAAGCCGGGGATCTGCTGGCGGCTGTTCCAGGACCCGGGCTCAAATGCCGTGCGGCTCTGGGGATCAGCTATGGCGCGGAGCTCCGGGCATCCGAAGTTTGCAACCTCAAGATCGCAGATATCGACAGCGGCCGGATGCGGCTGCATGCCGATGAAGGCAACAACAGCAAAGATCGCAAAGCGATGCTATCGCCGGGGCTGTTGGATCTGCTGCGGGATTATTGGCGTGAGCCGCGGCCTGAGGGCTGGTTGTTTCCGGGCAAGCCAAAGATCATGGCCCGGTCAGCACGCCAGTTGAACAGAGCATTCACCTCTGCCAAGCATATGGCGGGCATCAACAAACCC